>DAOUVG010000075.1 GCA_030667735.1 Dehalococcoidales bacterium | reverse complement strand
GTCGCGCCCTGGAACTACTGGCAGACTAGATTGTTCGGCGAAAAAGATAACCGGGCAAGGAAGAACACCTTACCCGGTTGCTGACTGTTGTGATACTGCTGTTATTTTGAATATCTGAATTTGAAAACCAGTGACAGCACTACTGCAATAAAAACGAACACAGCGGCAATCGTGAACGCCATGGTATAGCTCTGTGTAGTATCGTAGATGTACGACCCCATAATGGGCCCCAGGGTAGCGCCGACCCCGTAAGCCGTAAAAACCAGTCCGTAATTGACCCCGAGGTTCTTGATGCCGAAAATATCACCTGTTGCCGTTGGGAACAGGGCGAAGCAGGCGCCATAATTGAAACCTATTATTGCCACCGCGATGAATATTGTTATTAGGCTTGTCGCGAAGTGAGGGAATATCAGCATCATAATACCCTGTAATGTAAAGAGAACAAGCATGGTCTTCACAACGCCGACTTTGTCAGCAAGTGCCCCGCCTCCTGGTCTACCAAGGGCATTAAATGCGGAAAGAACCCCGGCAGAGACAGCGGCGTACATCACTGCTACGCCGAGTTCTTCAGTGTAGGCTGCAACGTGCCCGATAACCATCAGTCCTGCCGATGACATGAAAACAAATGCGAGCCACAGTATCCAGAACTGCCCTGACTTGATAACCTCTCCCGGGCTATAATCCCTTATCGCAGGTGCGGTTGACGTAGCTGTTGTCTGAGGAGGCTCCCATCCCCTGGGTTTCCATCCCTCGGGTGGGTTCCGCAATAGAAAAGCGGAGAGAACAGAAACCACGAGGAGCACGATGCCTGCTATTAGAAGGGTCATCTCCACTCCCCGAGCGTCTATCAGGTATCTTTGGAGAGGAGCAAACAATAGGGCACTCAGGCCGAAGCCACCAACGACAATTCCCACCGCCAGCCCCGGCTTATCCTGAAACCACTTCCTTGCTACTGGAATAGAGCAGGCGTATCCCAGGCCACATCCTGCTCCGGATATGATTCCGTAGGTAAAAAACAGCCAGAAAGGAGACTCCAGATGTCCGATGAACGAGGCCAGGATAAACCCCAGGCCGAGCAGAATACCTCCGAGCATGGTGACCTTTTTTGGCCCCATTTTATCCTGAGCCCTTCCTGCAGGAATCATCATCAGGGCAAAGCACACCAGGAAGACTGTGAATGGCAGGGTTGCTATTGTTTTTGACCAGCCGTAAGTATCCATTAATGGGCGAACAAAAACACTCCATGCATATACGATTCCCAGCATCAGATTCAGCAGGAATCCGCCAGTAAGAACTGTCCATCTATTGGCTGATATCGCCAAGATTTACCCCCCTTAGAGTTTTCATCGTGCCCCCTATTATGGTGATACTACCAGGAAGGGAGCTAACCAGATTCTAATGGTTAGCTCCCTTTATCTTTAACAACAGAACCAGGTAGCTTCTGTCGGGTCACTCAGGGTTTACCGGGCTCCTTCTACCAGGGTGCTAACCACTGCGGGGTCGGCCAGTGTGGAGATATCGCCCAGGTTGTCGACATCGCCGGCGGCAATCTTGGTCAGGACGCGGCGCATAATCTTGCCACTCCTGGTCTTGGGTAGGCCGTCGGCAAACTGAATCTTGTCGGGGGAAGCTATAGGGCCAATTTCCTTACGGACATGGGTAACCAGTTCTTTCTTGAGGGCGTCGGATAACTCTACACCGACGTTCAGGGTGACGAAGGCATATATTCCCTGTCCCTTGATTTCGTGTGGCATACCAACCACGGCTGCCTCAGCTACATTGTTATGGGATACCAGAGCACTTTCAACCTCCGCGGTGCCAATGCGGTGGCCGGAGACATTGATGACATCGTCTATTCGTCCCATCAGCCAGAAGAAGCCGTCCTCATCCACCCGGGCGCCATCTCCAGTGGTATACACGCCGGGGTATTGAATGAAGTAGGTGTTCTTGAACCTTTCCGGCTCGCCAAAGACGCGGCGCATGAGGCCAGGCCAGGGTTTCCTGATTACCAGGTAGCCGCCCTCATTAACATCGGCAGGGGAACCGTCTTCCCTGATTACCGCCGCATCAACGCCGGGGAAGGGAAATGTAGCTGAGCCCGGTTTCAGCGAGGTGGCTCCGGGTAGGGGCGTAATCAGAATGCCGCCGGTCTCCGTCTGCCACCAGGTATCCACGATAGGACAATTGCCTTTACCAATCATGTTGTAGTACCACATCCAGGCTTCGGGGTTGATTGGCTCACCAACTGAACCCAGGAGGCGCAGGCTGCTCAGGTCACGCTTGTTGGGCCAATCGTCTCCTTCTCTCATTATGGCGCGGAGGGCGGTGGGGGCAGTGTAGAAAATATTAACCTGGTACTTTTCGATAATCTCCCAGAACCGGTCAGGATGGGGGTAGGTCGGCACCCCCTCAAACATAAGGCTGGTAGCACCAGCAGCCAGCGGGCCATAAACGATATAGCTGTGGCCGGTAACCCAGCCAATGTCTGCCGTGCACCAGAAGGTATCCTCGTCCTTGATATCAAATACCCACTTGAAGGTCTGGTAGCAGAACAGCAGATAGCCGGCCTGGGTATGAAGGACGCCCTTGGGTTTACCGGTACTGCCACTGGTGTAGAGGATAAACAGGGGGTCTTCGGCATCCATTACTTCCGGCTCGCAGGTTGGTTTTATGTCCTCAGCCTCTATTTCCTCGTGCCACCAGTGGTCACGACCGGGCTGCATACTTACGCTGATGTCAGCCCGCTTGACCACAATCACGTCTGTTGCTACGGGGTATTGCTCCAGGGCGACATCGGCATTGTCTTTACTCCGGATAACTCGGCCGCTGCGGTAGTAGCCATCGGCGCAGATAAGTACTTTAGACCCACAGTCCTGGACTCTATCTCTTAGTGCCTCGGCACTGAAACCGCCAAATATAATACTGTGAATGGCTCCGATCCGGGCGCAGGCGAGCATAGCAATCGGCAACTCCGGAACCATAGGCAGGTAGATAGAAACCCGGTCACCCTTCTTAACGCCGAGCTTCTTCAGCACGTTGGCGAACTTGCATATTTCGTGATAGAGCTGCTGATAGGTTAGCGTCTTACTGTCGCCGATGTCTCCTTCCCATATCAGAGCTGCCTTATTTTTCCGCCATGTTTTCAGGTGTCTGTCAACACAGTTGTAGCAGACATTCAGTTTACCACCCACGAACCATTCGTGCTTGGCTTCCTTGAAATCCTCGACCAGTACCTTATCCCATTTCTTGTACCAGTCCAACTGCTCTGCCATTTCTCCCCAGAAGCCCTCAGGGTCATCAATAGACCTCTTGAAGAGCTTCTGGTATTCGTCCATACTCTTGATGTGTGCCTGGTTGACGACTTCTTTCGAGGGTGGGAATACCCTCTTTTCATCCATCATGGATGTAATTATCTTTCCCTCTTGCTCCATAGTTATAACTCCTCTAATTCCAGTCTAGATTTTGGTATTAGCCAGGGTTGGTTCAAGACTATCAGCCAGTGCTAATCCTGAGAGTAAACGCCGAGCAACTGGGTGTAGGCGTGGCGCAGTCTGGCGGCCACGACACGGGCTATCCCTCGGGATATTCTGCAGCCTATCTCAGGGGTGGTAAGGCATAGATTATGTGCTTCCTCCCCGTTAAAAGCAAGTACCCTCGTCTTCTCTATAGCTTTTGCGGTAGCGGTGCAGGTGTACGGCTCTATCATTGCCGACCAGCCGATAACATCACTAGCAGAAGCCGACTGGACCTGGCGTTGGGAGAGTGGTCCCACTTCAAGAATAATGCCTACCAGGCCATCTTCAATTATATAGGCCTTATCTCCTCTGACATCCTGCTTACAGATTATCTCTCCCGGCTCAAATACTTCAGGGGTACACAGCTTCGCCACCACTTGAAGTTGCTCGTCATTAAGGCCATGAAACACATCGCACTTGCGTAGTATCTCTATTGTATTCACGTTTATTCACTCCCTTTTTGGTATATTTTATGTACTTTTACTTACTGGTTAAAGTCTGGCTCCGACATTTCCCATATCAACTCGACATAAGGCATCCCGGCCCTCATTACTTTGTCACCAATAATATTGGGAATACCCTCTTTTCACCCATCATGGATGTAAATTTTTTCTCTCCCATATATACTCCTCCTTACTGGTTTTAGAATTATTCCGGTCGCCTGCAGACCTGATAATGTCTACTCAGGCTAACAGGATGTAATTCTACCAGATATCCGCCCGTATAATCATGTAAATCCATACTTTACTTTTACGCTAACACCGGGCAGAGGGTACTTCATCCGCCAGCAGACTCATTGTCACGGTCACATCTGGCCTATTCTGTCACTAGGCTATATGTGCACTTACTGGGCTGCCGGTCAGTATCGGGGTAATTGGTTGTGTGAATTAAGCCCGTCCACTTCCCGCACATATAGATATCCGCAAGTCATCATGAGGAGCGATAGCTATGCGCTGCCGGTAACGGACGAAGGACACTTCCACCTTTCGGAGAAGGGCGAGAAGACGTACGGGTTCGTGAAAGCGGAGTAGACATTGGCACGGATAGCTGATACTGTGCAAGAAATAGTGTATATCCGAGGAAGTGAATACCACTGAATATGGGAACCGGAGACTGCTTCGCTTCTGATTTCAGTGGGCGCAGTCACGATTGATATTTCACCGCCGTGTGTCCCCGGGTAGGAAGTGTTTGCCAACATGTGATAAACTATTTTCTTGGCATCTACAGTCGATATTCAGGAAGTAATGATACGGCGCTACGTTATCATGCTGGTTCTTAAGTACAGGAGGAGTGACTGATGGCATCTACCAAGAACTACTACATCAAGGATCCCACGCTGGCTGAGGCCGGTCGGCGGAAGGTAGGCTGGGCATCCCGGGAGATGCCGGTACTGAAGCTGATTCAGGAGCGGTTTGCCGCAGAAAAACCACTATCCGGCATCCGCATAGCCGGCTGCTTGCACATAACCACGGAAACGGCGAACCTGGCGCTGGCTCTCCAGGCCGGGGGTGCCGACCTCGTGCTGTGTGCCTCCAATCCCCTCAGCACACAGGACGATGCTGCTGCCGCCCTGGTGGATTATGGAATCCCCACGAACGCAATCAAAGGAGAGGACGCGGTGACCTATTACGAACACATCAGCACCGCCCTCGACCAGAAACCCCATATCACCGTTGATGACGGCGCAGACCTGGTGACCACGCTCCATACCAAGCGTGAAGACCTCATAGAGAACATCATAGGCGGAACCGAGGAAACCACCACCGGCGTCATCCGGCTGCGCAGTCTGGAGAAGTCCGGCGGACTCAGGTATCCCATAATCGCCGTGAACGATGCCCAGACGAAACACCTCTTCGATAACCGCTACGGCACCGGACAGAGCACCATCGACGGCATCACGCGGGCCACCAATATCCTCTGGGCTGGCAAGAAGGTAGTGGTCTGCGGATACGGCTGGTGCGGGCATGGCATTGCCATGAGGGCCCAGGGACTGGGGTCCCAGGTCATCATCACCGAGGTGGAACCGGTACGCGCCCTGGAGGCCGTCATGGACGGCTACCAGGTTATGCCCCTCATGGAAGCCGCCAGAGTGGGTGATATCTTCATAACCATCAGCGGAAATAAGAACGTTATTGATAAGCCGCATCTCCAGGCGATGAAAGACGGCGCAATTCTGGCCAACAGTGGGCACTTCAATGTGGAAATAAATATCCCCGCCCTGGAGAACCTGTCCGGCGGACAGAGGGAGGTGCGACCCTTCGTGGAGGAGTATTCTCTCTGTGATGGCCGTCGGCTTTTCCTGCTCGGTGAAGGCAGACTGATTAACCTGGCCGCCGCCGAGGGGCACCCGGCCAGCGTAATGGATATGAGCTTTGCCAACCAGGCGCTCTGCATGGAATACCTGGTGAAGAACCGGGGGAAGCTCAAGACCGAGGTCCATTCCGTCCCGGTGGAGATCGACAGGCAGGTTGCCAGATTGAAGCTGGACGCCATGGGAATCAGCATTGACACACTGACGCCGGAACAGGCGAATTACCTCAATAGCTGGCGTGAGGGGACGTAGAAAAGGAGGAACAATGCCTACTAGCTTTAGCGAATCACCCAGGTATCTGCTTACTTCGGAATCAGTTACCGAAGGGCATCCCGATAAGCTGTGTGACCAGATATCGGACGCCATTCTGGATGCAGTAATGGCCGAGGACCCCAGCGGACGGGTGGCCTGCGAAGTGGCCTGCACCACCGGCCTGGTCTTGGTCCTGGGAGAGATGACCACAAATTGCTATGTGGACGTACCCCATGTGGTGCGCGATGTTGTCAGAGACATCGGCTACACGAACCCCAACTACGGATTTGACTGCCAGTCCTGCGGGGTTATGGTGTCGATTACGGAGCAGTCGGCTGATATTGACCGGGGCGTGAGCAAGTCTCGTGAGGTCAAAGAGGGCACTTCGGATACTGACCCGCTGGACGAGACCGGTGCCGGTGACCAGGGGATGATGGTCGGCTTCGCCTGTAACGAAACACCGGAGATGATGCCGCTACCTATCGCCCTCTCACACAAGCTATGCCGGCGTCTCGCTCAAGTACGGAAGGATGGTACCCTGCCGTATCTCAGGCCCGACGGAAAGTCGCAGGTGACCGTGGAATACAGCAAGGGCGTGCCCAAGCGGATTACCAGCGTGGTCATTGCCGCCCAGCATGACGATGACGTCAGCACGGAGCAGATGGAGAAGGATATCATTGAGAAGGTTATCAAGCTGATTGTTCCCTCTTCCCTGATAGACGCTGAGACCAGGTTCTTCATCAATGGTACCGGTCGTTTCGTCATCGGTGGCCCCGTATCCGACACGGGCTTTACCGGCCGCAAGATTCTGGTGGATACCTACGGCGGTCTTGCTCGCCACGGTGGTGGGGCATTCTCCGGTAAAGACCCTACCAAGGTCGACCGCTCGGCGGCTTACATGGCCAGGTATATTGCCAAGAACATGGTTGCTGCCGGACTGGCGGACCGTATCGAAATTCAGATTTCCTACGTTATCGGCGTGGCCCACCCCCTGTCGGTGGCAGTGGAGACCTTCGGTACCGGCAAGGTCGATACCAGCGTCATCGACGGACTCATTG
>DAOUVG010000014.1 GCA_030667735.1 Dehalococcoidales bacterium | reverse complement strand
CTGGACCCACCTGCCGAGACAACCTTCGTTACAGCCGGTACACTTGCGGATTTCATCCAGCCTGCCCTCCTGGACCTTCTTTGGCATTTCCGGGTCGCAGATAGTGGCCCGATTCATGATTATCAGGTCTGCCTGATTGTCCGCCAGGATTTTCTCTGCCTGTACCGGGTCGTTTATTCTACCCACCGTCATTACCGGTAGATTCACCGCCTCCTTGATGGCGGCAGCAAGGTAAACGAAACAGCCCAGAGGAAAATACATGGGAGGAATATGTGCTTCCGGATTAAAGAAAGTGCCGGCACAGATACTGATGTAGTCCAGCTTCCCGGTGGCCTCCAATCTCTGGGCATTCAGTTTGGCCAGTTCCAGGTCGATACCACCCTCGAGAAACTCGTCCCCCGTTAGCCTTATGCCAACAACGAAGTCCTTCCCGACTGCTTCTCTGACGGTATCGATGGTCTCGATAGGGAAACGGAGTCGATTCTCCAGGCTGCCACCATATTCGTCGGTTCTCTGATTAAAGGCAGGCGACATGAACTGGGAGAACAGGAAGCCCACCGCCAGACTTATTTCCACGCCGTCAAGACCGGCTTCACGTGCCCTCCTGGCGGCATCAGCAAATCCCTGGACTGCCTCCTTTATCTCCTCGATTTCCATCTGGCGAGGCACTTCCCCCGTGCCCCTGTAGGGAGTCGTGGCTGGTATTGGCGATGAAGACGAAAGGGTCCCCCCATACGTATCGGAACTCCCAAACTTCCCGGGGAGCGCCAACTGCACCATCAGCTTCGTCCCCTCCTGGTGAATGGCGTCGGCTAGATTCTTGTAGGTAAGGATCGTAGCATCACTCTGAAGCGCCATAGGTACAGTGAACTGGGTCACGATGAGCCCCAACCCGCCCTTCGCCTTGGATAGATAATAATGGAACGCCCTATCGGTAATCGGGCCGATTACTGAGTGGAAATTTGTGGCGTGGGAAGATGAGACTATTCTATTGCGCACTGTCATCGGCCCCAGCTTGATGGGTGTAAAAAGGTGTTTGAATTCTTGAGACATAGTCAACCTCCAGACAGGTCTTCCTGACACCTGTGTCCGGTTCTCCTGGTAGCGGAGGGCGCCTGATACTCCTGATATCCTTCTGCACTCAGGCCGGGGTCGATTCGGGGAACGGCTTTTCGCCCAGGGCCATACGGCATATTTCAGAGATAGGTATCTTGGGCAGGTTATGCTGTGATGTAGGCTGCTGTAACACCAAATCACACATGGGGCAGGAGGTTATCATGGCATCAGCACCGCACTCGATGGCATCCCTGATATTCTTCTCCTGGATGTCAATCGCCAGCTTGTTATTGGTAGCCATAATCGGTCCGGCGCAACACAGCGCGTCCAATCGCTCATATTGCCTTGGCGGCCTCTCCACACCAATTAACTCAAAGATTTCGCCAAGAAAGGCATCCTGCTCCGGCACGTACCGGGTGGCACAATTGGCCTGGTAGGCAACCTTCTTACCAAGCCTGGTAATGCTACCCCGATGCTCTCTCAGGTAGTTGCGCAGGTACTCGAAGAGGTGCATGTATTTGAAGGGAGCAGTGATGCCGTGTTCCCTGGCCCGGACATGTACCAGGGCAAAGCCCTCATTGTGGTAGTAGACGATATCCTTGCCCAAAGCGGTCAGCTTGTCGATGACGCTTCGGGCATACCGCTCAACAAAGCTCTCGCCACCAAAGTGCACACTACCGACGAGGGACATGTACTCACCGCCCCTGATCACAGTCATACCCTTGAATAACTGGCTGTCGAGGGTTCCCTCGGGTATCAGTCGTAAGCCGAAGGAATCGAGCGAGAGGACAGGTCTGTCGGGGTCACCCGATATCAGTTCGCCGGGCTCTCCCTTTCCCTCAAGTCCCTGGGCGATTCTATCCAGATTCGGTTTCATTGAGACTACTAGAGGGCAGGTACCAATCTTCTCTTGCATTTTGAAGATAAGGTTTGAAGGGTCGGCCCCGGTCGGGCAGTAATCATTACAGGCAATACAGGTGATACACGTGTGCAGTATCTCGGCGTCTTTGCCATCCATGAGCAACTTGATTTCAGCTACAGCCCTATCTTTGTCATAATCGGTATAATGGCACTTCACCAGGCAATCACCACACAGGTCACATTTTGATTCGTCCCACATTGTAAACCTCCTGATACATACCTTCTATTCTACGAGTAAAACCAAGGTAGGCTAGCATTTAGCCGTGATGGTTGTCAAACGGGTGTTGTGCGGTGTCCAAGACATCAGTGACACTCCAGTACGGCCGATGCTGGTTGCCACCGGAGAGTACCTGTGCGGTCAGCTATGGGACTGGCCGCCTCCTCATATGGCAATGCCTCAGCCCCCTTCCCCTCCCTGCAGGGAGCTGTGTTAACCTTCTGTCTTAACGAAAGCACCAGGGCTATGTTCGGAGTGGTTTCCTTTTCCTTATTCAGGTATAAGCCTGTGGGAAGATTGGATATCCCCGCTCTCCATGGACCTCATATCAGATACTGATGTCACCAGCCTTTGCAGCAGGTTGTAGCTACTGCAGAATCAGGTTTAGTGCCCCTCCCACCAGTAATGCAGTGGCAATCATTATTGCCACCGATTTGAGCATATTGACAATTCCGAGCTCTCTCAGAATAACAACAAATGTAGCCACGCAGGGGAAGAACATGGCCAGGACAACGCTGCCAACGACCAGCTGGTTGGCACTCAATCCCAGGGGAGCGAGCATGCCCAGGGCTACATCTTTACGCAGAAAACCAATAACCAGGGCCGTTACCGCCTCCTTGGGTAGTCCCAGGAGACCGGTTACCACAGGTGCTGTAAAATCAGCGATAGCATCAAATACCCCCAAGGTATAGAGTATATTTATTACCATCACAGCACCCAGGATTATGGGGATAGCCTCTTTCAGGAAACCATTGACCCTCATCCACAACTTCTGCAATACGGTTCGCCACGGTGGCATACGATAGGGTGGTATCTCTATCAGCAACTCGGGGCTGAATCCTTGAGCGAAGCGGTTTATTATCATTCCCAGAATAATCCAGACTATGAACAGTGTCCCGAAGACAATGGCCACATACTGCGCCCCCTGCTGCCCCACCAGTCCGAAAATCATTGCTTGCAGGGCAGCACAGGGTATGGCAATAGATATCAGTGTTGCCGCAATAAATCTCTCCCTCTTGCTCTCCAGGATGCGGGTGGCCAGAACAGCCGGTACATTGCAACCCAGACCCAGCATACTCGGAATGATTGCATAGCCGTGCAAGCCCAGACGGTGCATCAGGGTATCCATCAGAACTGCCAGCCGTGGCAGGTAACCTACATCCTCGAACAAGCCCAGCACCAGATAGAAAGATATTATGTAAGGCAACACCATGCCAAAGGGGACAAAGAGTCCGGTGGTCAATAACCCGAATGATTCAATAAAATTGACTTCGCCAGCGACAATCTCACCAATCAGGATATTATGGAAAAAACCGGAACCGCCGAGGAGGTCACTTAACCTCAACACCACCGGCGCCCACAGATTGTCAAACAGGGGCTCAAGAACATAACCGATGAGGTTTTCCCCGATGAAGCGGACTACCAGAAAGGCAACGGCAAGAACAACGACAGCTATGATACCACCGGCTAATGGCTGCACGCTGGCATCCCCGAGGCGCTCCCGCCAGGTATGATGTCGATGAGTAATGCGCTGGACCTGGCTAATAATACCGCCAACAGCAGCCCAACGCTCATCATAGCTGCGGGCAGGAGTATCAGGTGAAGTTGCTCCGGCAATACCGGTAACGAGTTCCTTTATCCCCTGACCGCTTACCGCCACGGTGGGAATCACCGGCACCCCCAGGCGTTCTCTCAGTTTGTCCAGGTCAATATATATTCCTCGATGTTCGGTCTCATCCCAGATATTGAGCGCCACTATCAGCGGTATGTCCCGCTCCAACAACTGCTGAGTCAGATAGAGATTTCTCTCCAGATTGGTAGCGTCAACCACATTTATGACTAAGTCTCCGGTGTCGAGCATCTCGGAGGCTATTTCTTCAGCCTCGCTGGTTGGTTCCAGGGTATAGGTACCGGGTACATCAATAACCTCGACCCTGTCTTCCCCCAGACTCATGAACCCATGGCTGTAGCCTACCGTGGTGCCCGGATAATTAGAAGCAATCACCCGGGTGCCGGTCAGACGGGAGAAAATGACACTCTTGCCCACATTGGGGTTACCCATCAGCAGCACTTTCCTGATACCGGTGCTCTTGCTGCTATTGTTGGTTACCACGCTATGGCCTTTCACTCCGGGAGTCTATGGGTTCCACCACTATCCTGTTGGCCATACCGAAACCGATGGCCACCTGGGTACTGCCGAACTGTACCGCTATCGGTCCCCGCATGAATGAAGAATTAACCTTGGTAACTCTCAGTCCAGGTCTGATTCCCAAAGCACCAAGGCGTCTAATCATGCCATGTCCGGACAGTACCTGGACCACTATACCGCTCTGCCCGGTCTGCATCCGCGCTAGAGTTAGTTGCCCTTCACCCCGCCCGAATCCATGTCTGAACCTGCCTCCGAATCCGAACATACACCGCATCCATTTCTCTGGTTACACCCAGCTTGCATAGTTCCGAGAATATATACACTGTGTCACAAGAGCTTGACCGTACGCTATTCCCGCTCCTGACGACACTTCGGGCAATAGCCCGTCATTCTGATTTCGCTACTCGTAACCTCAAAATCCCTGGCTTCTCTGACATTCTTCTTTATGAGGTTAGCTGATGGGTACTGAAATTCAACAACCCTGCCACACCCAAGACAGACCAGGTGGTGGTGCTGGGTAGACCGCTTCTCATAGTGGTGATGCCCCTCATCAATATGAAGCTCCTCTATTAGACCCAGTTTCTTGAATGTCTGCAGGGTACGATAAACGGTGGACAGGCTGAGGTGAGGGTTCTTTTCACGGGCCCGACGATAGATTTCATCAGCAGCCAGGTGCCCCTGCCCCCGTTGTATTACTTGCAATACCAGAAGCCTCTGGTTAGTAACTCTCAGCCCCTGTACGTCTAACGCCCTACGGATGTTCTTTGTAGGCATTTTTCTTTATCGCTAATGCGTCTCATTCCCAACTATTATTATAAACAATCCGTATAGCTATGTCAATTCCTGCTACAAATCGGGTTATACCACGTCACACGTTTCAGATAGCACTGATCACTCGCGGATAGCAGATACAGAAAGTGTAATCAAGCGCGGGTTCTGAGTTGGATGTCATCCAGCGGGAGCAGACAGGGTGATGATAGAAAAAGAACCCTCCATGCCAGCCCGATGAGTTCCCGGTATACCGGCCTGGAGAGTCCGTATTATACTATTACTCAGCTAGTATTGCCGGTAGACCTTCTTCCACGGCTCTCTTTTCATGGCGAGGTAGTCCCTTATCGCCTCCTTCAGCGTATTTGAGGCAAGAAGGGCACAGTGCTCGTTGTCCTCAGGTAATCCACCCAGAGCATCCAGGATATCCCGCTGGCTAATCCTCTGGGCCTCGCTCGCGGTCCTGTCTTTCGCCATCTCGGTAACCATGCTGCTGGCAGCGATGGTTGTGCTACAGCCATCGGTTATAAAACCGGCATCACGGATTATGTCATCTTTTACTTTGAGCCACATTTCTATGGTATCGCCACAGGGACCGATTACCTTCGCATAGCCGTCGACGTTACCAGGATTACCAGTGTTTCTCGGGTTCATGCTGTGGTCGATAACTGTCTCGGAGTAAATCTTCCTCATCTCCTGCTTGAGCAATTCTTGGAGTTTTTCCCGTGATACAGCCACAACACGACCTCCTGACTTATGCTTTATCGCCTGATGTCGCCTCGGAAAGAGACTTGCCCAGGTTATCTATTATCTCGGCATTATATTGCTCAATATTCCCCTCGTCACATAGCTTTGCCAGTTCCGGGTCTATGGGCAGCTGTCCCAGGAACGGTGCATTGGATACCCGGGCCATCTCCTCTCCCTGGCTGCTGCCGAACAGCTCAATCTTCTTATCTATCTCAGGGACATATAGATAGGCCATGTTCTCGACTACTCCCAGGATTGGCTTCTCCATTTTCTGCGCCATGTTTACGGCTTTTCTGACGACCATTGCGGTCAGGTCCTGAGGCGTGAAAACAATAACTACGCCGGAAATAGGTAGTGTCTGCATCACGGTAAGAGGAGCGTCAGCCGTTCCCGGTGGAAGGTCGATAATCAGGTAATCAAGTTTGCCCCAGAGCACCTCTTCCCAGAACTGGATAATCGCCTTGCCGATGAGTGGACCACGCCAGATAACAGCGTCGTCCTCGTTGGGTAGAAGAAGGTTGATGGACATGATTTCAATCTCTGATTTTGACAGGACCGGTAACATGCCACTTTCGTTCCCGCCAGGCCGAGTATTGATGCCGAACATCCTGGGTATACTGGGACCGGTGATATCAGCATCCAGGATACCTACTTCATAGCCCAGTCGTTTCAGTGAGACGGCGGTAATGCAGGCCATCAAAGACTTGCCTACACCACCCTTTCCGCTCATTATCGCAATAACATGACCAATCTCATTTAACTCAGCCGGCTTAGCCTCAACAAATTCCACTTCTACTTCGCCAGCTTCGGGCAGCTTCTTGACGACCTCCACAACCTGGTCCTTAACCCAGTCCTGAGCGCCCGTAATCAGTCCCGTTGAAGCCAGAACAACCCTGATTTTGTCGTCAGTGACAGCTACCTCACGCACCAGATTAAGCCTGATAATACTGCGCTGGATAGCAGGCACAAACACTCCCTCCAGGCTTCCTCTTACTTGCTCCTCAGTTACCATCTATCCTCCTCTATTCCCATTTTCATCCTTTAGTGGTCACATATGTTATCTTCGGTAGACAATTCGTCATGTAGATGGCTCAGCACCGCCTTCTCCGGGTCACCTTCCTGGGCACCGATAACGACCTGGATGCGGTTCTGCTGGAAAAGATCCTGGGCGCGCGAGCCCATACCACCGGCAATTACTACCGAGACCCCCTGGTCAGCCAGCCATTCCGGAAGAAGGCCCGGCTGATGGCCCGGCGACGGCACAAGCTCATTCTTGAGTATCTCCTTTTTTTCTACGTCGACATCAAGCAGAGCAAAATGCTCACAGTGACCGAAGTGCGGTGACAATATGCCATTGTTTACCGGTACTGCGTACCTCATAGACACCTCCAAATTCTTCTAATCAATATTAACTCGTGTTCCGGTTTTCCGATTCTGCCTGTATTTTTCACTGCCGCCCGTTTCCCCTAGCGGGATTCCCGGGGTCAAGGTTAAGCAGAGCCATTCCTTCAACCTCTGCGGCACACATCTCCGGTGGAGCAAGGAGACGCCTCACAACGCTCGCTCCGTCCGCAGCATGTGGTACCTGTGCCTGACACATCCGTCTTTATCATATATGATGCCGAGATAAGCCGTTCCACGTTGGCACTGCTACACTCAGGGCAATGAGCTACCTGCCCGGAAGTACGGAGCAGCACCTCCGACACTTTACCACAATCCCGGCATTCAAAGTCATAGAGCGGCACGACTTTATTCCTCCTTTTAGGCTTCCCTTATCCCGGGTGAGGCAACCTGCCTCACTGGCTTATGCTTCAGGTGGAACCGCCCGGAGCGCAGGCACCCACCGAAGGACCCGTAGCAAATACCGAGAAGACACGCTGTGAGTCCTCGGCCCCACACCTGGGACACTGTGTATCCTTGTCACTGTCAGCCATGCTCCGGCGGAGCTCGAACTTCTGGCCGCACTTCATGCATTCATACTCGTATATTGGCATGGCACACTATCCCCTTCTACCCTTCCAGTCTTTTCTTGACGCACCGCCACAGCGATTCTATCTCGTGCGTGACATTGTCCCGGGTATATTCCACCACGGGAATACCCCGTACGATTGACTCCGTAACTGCATTATCAAATGAAACCCTGCCTGCTATTTCCAACCCCTGTTCAAGGCAGTAGCTTTCTATTCGGTGGGTGTTATCCTCATTCAGGTCGTACTTATTGATACACACCATCACCGGAACACCGAAGTGAAGGCAGACACCGATTACTCTCTCCAGGTCATGTATCCCCGAAAGTGTTGGCTCGGTTACTAATAGAGCCAGGCCAGCTCCGGACAGGGATGAGATTACCGGACAGCCAATACCGGGCGGTCCATCACTTATAATGTAACCGATTCCGTCATTCTCGGCAAGTTGCCTGCCCTGTTGCCTTACATGAGCCACCAATTTCCCCGAGTTTTCCTGGGCAATTCCCAGCCTGGCATGCACCAGGGGACCATACCCGGTATCGGAGATAAACCACTGCCCGGACAGGTTATCCTCCATGGTTATGGCTTCTACCGGGCATATGTGAGAGCAGAAACCACAGCCTTCACAGGAGACGGAGTCAACCTTGAAATTCCTGATAGCATCGAACCGACACAACTCCTGGCATAGGCCGCACTCGTTGCACTTCTCGCTATCGATAAAGGCTGTCTGTCCGCTCCAGAACTCGTTGCTCTCCCGTGTGGTCGGGTTGAGGATAAGGTGAAGGTCGGCAGCATCTACATCGCAGTCAACGAGTACTTTCTCTTTAGCCAAAGAGGCAAAGGAACCGACAATGCTGGTCTTGCCCGTTCCACCTTTACCACTAAGGACTACCAGTTCTTTCACTTACAATATCTCCAATCTGATTATACAGCCGGACGAAATCCTTCTTCCATTCCGGCATCCCTTCGACCAGAGTTACTCCTCTGGAATAAAGACGTGCGATATCCGTATCCAGAGGGATAGTAAGCATGACCGGAATATTCTCCCGCTGGCAGTATTGCTCAACATTATTGTCCCCTACCCCGGCACGATTTAGCACGACCCCACACGGTACGCCAAGTTCTCTCACCGTCTCTACCGCCAGAACGAGGTCATTAAGCCCGAATGGAGTGGGTTCCGTTACCAGGATGCAGAAATCACTGTCCCCAACTGCTTCCACTACCGGGCAGGATGTGCCCGGGGGAACATCGAGAATAACCGGACCATCACGGTTGGCACGTTGTTTTACCTTTTTAATCACAGGCGGGGCCATAGCCTCGCCTACGGTTAGTTTACCGTGGGCAAACTCAACGCCATCCGAATACCCCCATTCGACAATGCCAGTTTCCCTGTACTCCTCGGTGATGGCGTTTTCCGGGCAAAGGTAGCTGCAGGCACCGCAGCCGTGACAGAGTTCGGGAAATATCATCACGTACTGACCGAGTACCGCAATGGCATTGAATACACAGACCTGGGCACATTTGCCACAGTATGTGCACTTCTCCTCGTCTACCTTTGGTACCGGAATACTGACAGGTTCACTGCCGTCAAATCGTGGCTTCAGAAAGACATGGGCATTTGGCTCCTCTACATCGCAATCGAGGAGTTGTACTCCTCCCCTGTCTTTCAAGGAGAGGGCAAGACTGGTAGCCACCAGTGTCTTGCCCGTTCCCCCTTTGCCACTGGCTACCGCTATTATCATACTCTCACCATCTTAGCCCCGCACCTGGGGCAACTCATATTGTAACAGGGTCCACCCACCTGATGTGGTACTCTGGCACCACAATCCGGACAGACACACACGCCGTCAGGACCGGCTCCGGCACTTGTGCCCCCCATTCTCCCGGCACCCCCACTTCTTCCGGGCATTCCTCTTCCCGCACCCGAACCACCACCCTGAGAGGGTCCGGTTCCGTCTCCTCCGGGCATAGTCGCACCTCCCATTTGGTTAAATGAGCCTGCCTATTTCTCTTTTTTTCCATGTCCTCAATCTTGCGCTGCATTTCAGCCAGCTGTTGTGCCAGTGCTTGCGACTGTTCTCTGAGTGCCTTGATATCTAGCTCCGGTGTCTGGGGTAGCGATGTCTGGTTGACCGGTGATGGCATTCCGGCTCCCATACCCATACCACGCCCCGCGCCCATACCTTTGCCCATTCCTCCGCCCCTACCCATTCCTCCACCCATACCGGAACCTCCGCCAGCTTGCATGCCAGGGACAGCATTCATTCCGGAGTGATCAGGCACGTTAGCCTGTGAACTAGCCTGGAACTTGCCGGACACGTAATCCTGGATAGCATCCTTTATCTTTCCGGACGCACCGGTAATCACCTGAATCCCGGCAGCCGAGAGCACCTGATGAGCATTTGGACCGCAATTACCGGTGAGCACAGCCTGTACGCCCTTGCTGGAAATCATCTGGGCAGTGGCGATTCCTGCCCCACCCGAAGCCATAGCACTGGTATTATCGACGGCTTCAAAATCCATCGTTTCCGAATCAGCAATAATGAAATGCTGGCAGCGCCCGAAGCGAGGGTCTACCTCTGCTTCAAGAGTGGGGCCTGTTGTTGAAATTGCAATCTTCATATCCTCTCCTTACTTCTTCTCGGTTGCTATCTCTTGTATTCTGATCTCTATTTGCTCCAGCTGCTCCTTCATGGCCTGAGCTTGCTGTTGCAGAAAACCAAGCTCCTGCTCACGGCTTACACCAGGGGCAAAGGGTGCATTACCGGGAGCAATTGGCCAAGCCCCGTAGTAGGGATTACCATACTCCATCCGCGGAACACCATACCCGCGTTGATAAGCCCCTCTTCCCCAGGGACTGCAAAGTCCCCTTCCACCGCCTGTCATTGACCCCATTCCCATCGGGCCGGTACCGTTAAATCCTGGCATTGTGCGCCTCCTTTTCCCAACTGTTCTGCTATATATTGTGATGAGTGGTGTCTTATTCCTTTTCTTTTTCCAGGTCACGCATCCTGGTCTCAATCCCATTGAGCTGTTCCGTTATTCCCTTTGCCTGGTCCTGCAGGTAACTGAGTTCATCTTCTCTGGTCATCTGAGGCGAAAAGGGAGCATAGCCCGGTGCAGATGGCTCCCCCATGTATTGGGGCTCCATGTATGGAGACTGTGGGTTGTCCCTTGCCGGTGGCATACCGACACCGCCCATGAAGCAGGCACCCCTCGGCAGTCCGCCTCTACCCCTACCAACGTACGGCCAGGGGGGAGAGCTTCCTCTAAAGCCAAATCCCCTGCCTCTTCCGAAGCCGAACCCTCTACCAAATCCATTAGGCATTTTCCAACCTCCTATTCCTTGAACGCTTCAAACCTCTTTTCGAAACAACTTTCGGTTTACTTTCTTACATTCATACCTCCCCCCATATAATTTCACTCTGCCCACTACAATGAGTTAATACCCGTCACATTCCTGATAATATGTGTAGATTTACCACCTGTGTTGCTCTCGGCCGGCACCAACCGCGTTTCCACACTACATTTCTTGCCAGTTACGCCCGCCTCTATGGCGTCTTCCTCGGCCAGACCTGCCTCTTCCCAAACCCGGAAGTTGAGTGCGCAGGAAATTCGGTGTGTTGCAGGCAGGGCAGAACCGTGGGGGCGTATTTACCATAACTTCAAACGGAACGTCCCACTCATGGCCACTATCGCACTTGAAATGCTGCAGGGCCAACTGATATTTACCGCCATCAATTCTTATCGCTTTACCATGCAGTAAAGCATCAGCCATCTTCTGCCGGGCTGAAGTCAGAATACGGGCAAAGGTGGTACGCGAGACACTCATCTTTTGAGCGCAACTTTCTTGCTCTAACCGCTCGAGGTCCTTCAGGCGAATTGCTTCTACTTCTTCTACCGACAGCTGTACCTCTTCCAGTGCGGCCAGCGGTACACCCGCCGGTTTGAAGTAGGGCACATCAGGTATGTTGTTAACTCGACGCCAGAGCGGTGGCCTGCCCATTCTTACCATTATCCGCCTGTTCTCCTTGTTGACTTTTGGTCATATGCCCATAACAATACTAACTCCGATTTGCCCTGCATGTCAAGTTCCTGTACTCATCCAGTGCAATAATGACAAACAGACTCAATGGCGATAAATCAGATAACAAAGAATAAGGGAAACAATTTGAGGCTAACCGGGCGTGATTTATTCCTGGAGCTATGCCTACCTGGCAGGTAGTACTCAGTTGCAGAAATACCGGCTGGTATGTCCCATGGGGTGAGACCCCTCGCTATGCTCAGGGTGACGCGCCGTTGTCATGTCATTCTTGAGCATACCTGCTGGCAAAGCCAGCAGGCACTACCGCGAGTCTGACTCGTGGTCCAGCCTGCCATCAATCATCCACAGACGCCTGGAGGCTGCTTGAGCAACGCTGGCATCATGGGTCACCAGGATAATGGCCACCTGGTACTCCGTGTTAAGTTCACTGAGAAGTTGAGAAATCTCTTCCGTGGTCCTGGAGTCCAGGTTACCCGTCGGTTCGTCAGCGAGGATGACCGATGGACTGTTGGCCAGCGCCCTGGCTATTGCCACTCTCTGATTCTCACCTGCGCTGAGTTCTCGTGGTTTGTGGTGTATCCTCTCGATGAGGCCCAGTTGCTTGAGGAGCTGCTGGGCCCTTTCTGTCCGCTCATCACGCGGTATTCCGGCAATCTCCATCGGGAAAGCCACGTTTTCCAGGGCTGTGAAGGTTGGCATCAGGTTAAACGTCTGGAAGACGAATCCCATTCTCTTCAGTCTCAGGTCGTCAATATCACGCTCGCTTAACCCTGAGATATCCTGACCCTCGAAAACGATACTGCCGCTACTCGGTTGGTCAAGACAGCCAAGCAGGTTAAGGAGTGTCGTCTTGCCCGAGCCGGACGGCCCCATAATGCCCACGAATTCTCCCCTCGCTATCTGCAGGCTGAGGCTGTCCAGAGCCATGATTTCCTGGCTGCCAACACGAAACGTCCTGGAAAGGTCCCTGGTTTCAACAATGATATCACTCATATCGCAATGCCTGTACTATGTTCGTCTTTGATATGCGCCACGCCGGATAAAGGCCGGCAAGCATCCCGACCAGAATGGCTATCGCCATGCCGATTCCAAATATGTTTGCACTAACCACGGGGGCAAAATAGGTTAATCCCATGAACTCGGACAGAACGAAGGTAATACCCTGTGACAGCAGATAGCCGCCAAGGCAGCCGATACCACCGGCAATCAAGCTGGTCGCCAGTGATTCCATGACTATCATCCGAAAGATGAAGCTCCGGTGGGCGCCGATAGCCCTCATGGTACCGATTTCCCTCACGCGCTCACCGACTGCCATCAGCATGGTCGATAGAATAAAGAGGATGCCAATCAGGAGAGCAACGGCTGACAGGCCCATGTGGGCTGCTCTCACAATCCCCACCAGGTCAATCAGCTTATCAATCACTGATGTCATGGTCTGGGCTGAAACACCGGGCCACTTCTCGCTGATTCCGTCAGCGGTCTCTTCCGCCCTGGCAACATCGTCCACTTTTACCGGGACATAGGTCAACTGGCCCTCTTTGTCATAAGCCTTCTGCAAGGGCTCCAGAGGAGTGAATATCATGCCGTCATCCATGCCGCCACTGGGTTCGAGGATGCCGACAACTTCGAATGGAATGCCCCGGATATCCATGGTACCGCCCAACTCAAGACCGGCCACATCCGCTATCCCGGAACCGGCTACCAGTACATTCTGGTCGTCACCGGTTATCAGCCGTCCGGAGCTGAGCCGCAGATAGGGCGCTACATCGCTGAAATAAGCCGGCGTAACACCATTCAAGATGGGAATGGCTCCAGGTTTGTCCATCGATATTGTCATGGGTATCGCCGTGAAGACAGGGTACACGGCCCTGACGTTCTCATATTGCCCTATCTCACGTATAGTTGCCTCTGAGAAGCTGCCAACAAACGCGGCGACATCCGGGTAGGGATATGCTTCGGCTTCCTTGGGGACAATAATAATGTCGGTGCCTTGCTGTGCCATGGAGTTTTCAAAGGAAGCC
This sequence comes from Dehalococcoidales bacterium, assembly GCA_030667735.1. GTDB lineage: Bacteria > Chloroflexota > Dehalococcoidia > Dehalococcoidales > Fen-1064 > DUES01. The sequence goes on along the minus strand of DAOUVG010000014.1, from coordinate 894 downwards.
ATGAAGCCTTCGCTGATACTGAGTATACCCACGGTGAAGGATATGGCTATGGCCACACCCAGAATGGTGAGTATCGTCCGCACACGGCGGCGGGTAAGGTTCCTTATCGCCAGGAGCAGTAATAACATCTGTAATCCATGTTACTTTCGGGGCTGCCCTGTTGTCAATCACCCCGTACGCTTCCCCCCGTACGCTTCCGGTACATTAGTGACAAACAGACTTAATGGCAATAAACAAGAAAAAGGGAAACAATTCGAGGCTACGCAGGCGTGGGAATTGTTTCCAACGTTATGTAAATGCACACATCTACTGGTTGGCGCAGGGGGTGGGGCGGGATTCCCCGAGAAGAGGGTTCCGCCCCACCATACTTACGATGGCGGGGCTATCCTGTCTTTCTGTCCGGGGGCGCCCCTTTTTCATCAGCCTGCTAGAAATGCTCGATATTCAAGTATATGCTACACCTGACAAGCTAGAAATTCAGGGTGTCATTCCGCTGGAATTACGTACCACTGGACAAACATCGGGATGTTTGACAACTGATGCGTACAAATATCTGATACCGTTTTCCTATTGCGCAAAAGCATAAAGAGCTTTATTTTTGAGACGAACCGAGTTTCTCTCGCAAAAAGCTCTTCTCTATACCCTTTTCCTTTGTAAATGCCTTTGTGCGTTTACTTGTCTCGTCAGCTTTTGCCTATACGAGATTCATAGTAGCCAATAAAACAAGGAAAATACCAATTCCTATAGGTGAACCCCATCCGAGTATTAAAATCCAGTCCATTATGCCCTCCCATTAAACTAATATTTATCGACTGATTATAACAGAAAAACATTGGGATGTTTGATCGTCTTGTACTATGAATATCCCTCAGGACAAGAGTCTCTGAATATATT
>DAOUVG010000286.1 GCA_030667735.1 Dehalococcoidales bacterium | reverse complement strand
CCGGTGCGAGGACGTCTGCCCGGTCAAGGTAGTCAGGGCTGGTTACCAGGGTCTGCACCACGTTATTTCCTGCAGGGTGAGTCAGAGGCACCAGGAGCGCGTCGACTACTCCCTTGCTGAGCAGGTCTTTGAGCAGGGTGTTGATGCTTGCCCGCAGTTGTCCGTCATTGACGGTCAGGGTCGTACTCTTCGCCATTATCTTGCCTCCTAAAGAGCCCAGTCGGAAGCCAGGGGACTGGGGCCTTTCTTCCTGGTCTCCTCAGTAATTTCTCTTACGGCCTGAGCGAACTCCGGCCCCTCGCTGGCACTTATCCACCTTGTATAGATTCGGTCAGCATCCAGCCCCAGGGACTCAAAGATATTCTGCAGCATGGCCATTCTTCTTCTCGCTTTGTAGTTGCCGGACACGTAGTGGCAGTCCCCGGGATGGCATCCGCCCACCATAACGGAATCGGCACCGGAGAGTAGCGCCTTTATCAGGTATACAGGGTCGACCGTGCCGCTGCACATCACACGTATCGGGTGGAGATTGGCCGGGTATTGTGCCCTGGTTGTTCCTGCCAGGTCGGCGGCTGCACCGGTGCACCAGTTGCACAGAAAACCAATTATCTTCGGTTCGAATCCGCTATCGTCTTCAGCCATCTATCCAACTCCTTCGTTACTTCCCCCTGCCTGCTTGTCAGGCAGGCCCCTACAGCACTGCTTCGAGCATGGAGAATAGCTGCGTGGCCCGGAACCCTCTCAGCGTGGCGGCGCTATTCGGGCAGTGGGCGACACATGCCCCGCAGCCCTGGCACAGGGCTTCATCCACTACGGCTATCCTGTTGTCCTCGTCCATCCATCGGGCATGGAAGGGACAGTCGTCGACGCAAAGCCCGCAGCCGCTGCACCTTCTTGAGTCCACCATGGAGACAATTCTACCGGATTCAATCTGCTGCCGGGACAGGATGTTGGCGGCCCTCTGGGCCGCTGCCTGGGCCTGAACGACCTCTTCATCGAGGTTCCTGGGAGCATTGGCCAGGCCACAGATAAAGATACCATCGATAACCGTGTCCACCGGCCGGAACTTGGTATCGACTTCCTTGAAGAACCCGTCTTCGGTCAGGTCAATGGAGAGTGTTTCTGCCAGTTGCCTGTTATCCGCAGCAACAATACCGGTGCTCAGCACCAGCAGGTCGGCATCAATTTCCAGTATACCGGGAAGCACCGGGTCATCAACCCGGACGGTAAGGGTGCCGCCGTTCACGGATACATCCGGCTTGTTATCCGGCTCGTAGCGGATGAAGAGGACGCCGGCTTCTCGTGCCTTTGAGTAGTATTCCTCACGGAATGCGTAGGTCATGATATCCCGGTTCAGGATAAATACCGCTGTCTCCGGGCTCTGCTCTTTTATCTTGATGGCGTTAGCTATCGCTGTCGAGCAGCACGTCCGGCTGCAGTACGGGTGCTCTTCGTCGCGTGAACCGACACACTGTATCATGACCACGGCAGACGGTTTTTCCATAGTGTCTTCGGCGAGCCGTTTCTGGAGCTCTTTCTGGGTGATTATGCGGTCATCCTGACTGTAGCTGTACTCCGTAGGCTCGTAGTCCCTGGCACCGGTGGCAACAATCACCGCTCCATGTCCTGTTTCCGTAATTGTGCCGTCGGCAGCGCGTATCATACTGTGGAAGCCACCGGCACGACCGGTTGTTTCAATAACCTCACTCTCCGGGTACAGGTGGATTCTGGAGTTAGCGGCAACCTTCTCCCGAATACCGCTAATAAAGGCCTGCGGGTCGTCACAACCCAGCGTATAACGGATGTCGGTGGCGTGGCCTCCGGTTTCCGCGTTCTTCTCGACGAGGTGTACCTCGAATCCTTGCCCGGCGAGGTTGAGGGCGGAGACCAGTCCGGAAACTCCCCCGCCGATGACCAGTGCCTGGTGGTCGACCGGTTTCACGGTGATGGTGAGCGGTTCCTGACTTCGCAGCCGGTCCACGGTCATGGCCAGGATGCGGCGGGCTTTCTCGGTGGCCTGCGGCTGGTTGTCGCGGTGGACCCAGGCAAGCTGCTCCCGGAAATTGACCAGTTGCCACAGCGAGGGGTCAATGCCTGCCTCTTGCATTGTCTTGCCGAACAGCCTCTGGTAGTGGTAGGGGGCACAGGCTGCCAGGATAACCCGGTTGACACCGGCGGCAGCCACTGCTTTCTTCACTTTTTCCAGGGTCTCCGGCAGGCAGAGGAAATCAACTTCTTCAACATGTCTGACTGCGGGCAGACCTCGGGCGAATTCAGCAACCTGGGCGGTATCCACTACTGCCGATATCTCCTCACCGCACTGGCAGATGAAGACGGCTATACCAGGCTCTTCATCGCCGGCTGCCGGTACTGCAGTGCCCGCATCTTTGGCGACCGTTTCCCGTTCTGCCGGTGAGAGAAGTGTGGCAGCTTCGCAAGCGGCGGCACTGGCCTGGATAACCGAGTCCGAGATGTCGGCCGGTGCGGCTGCGGAACCGCAGACATAGATACCTTCCTTGCTTGTCCTGGTCTGTAACCAGTCCCGGGTCTGGATGAAGCCCCACTGATTGGTATCTACTCCCAGCATCTCGCTCAGTTCCGCCATACGGGATGACGGGCACTGGGCGGCAGCGAGTATCACCAGGTCGAACTCACTGCGGATGTCACTGCCGTCCTCGGCTCGGGCCAGCAGGAGCAGGTCCTTGGTAGCCGGGTTCTCCCTGATGGTGGAATCGCGGCTCCGTATGAACTTAACTCCCAGACCCTGGGCCTTGAGATGTTAGCGGTAGTAGTCCTTGGCGAAATCACGCAGGTCCATGT
>DAOUVG010000006.1 GCA_030667735.1 Dehalococcoidales bacterium | reverse complement strand
CTACCTCCATAGCTACCTGCCGCCACAGTCGGGACGATTGCAGCACCTTGGCTTTATCCACCGAGACCAGTGTTTTACGCCGACCTCGTGCCAACTCAAAGCCGACCCTGACAATACGCTCGATTTCCTGTTCGGAGTAGACCATGGAATCCACCGCCCTGCGACCGCGGGAGGTCCGGTACCGTTTCTTCGGTCGGCCGAAGTAGAGGCCGCCGGTAAGCTCGCGGACGAAGATGAAGTCCACGCCCCTGATGACGTCCGGCTTCAGGTTGGTGGAATCGACCAGCATCGGGAATACCTTCACCGGCCGCAGGTTGGCGAACAGCCCCAGTCCCTTGCGCAGCGCCAGCAACCCGTCCTCGGGGCGCACCTTTGCCTGCGGGTCGTCCCACTTGGGGCCACCGACGGCACCAAGCAGCACGGCATCACACCGCTTGCACAGCTTGAGGGTGTCCCCGGTCAGGGCCTCACCACTTTCATCGATAGCAGCGCCGCCGATGAGGTCGTACCAGAGGTTGAAGTTGTGGTCGAACTTTTCTCCAACCGCCTTGAGTACCTTGACTCCCTCGTCGGTTACTTCGGGCCCGATTCCGTCGCCGGGCAGGACTGCGAGATCGAATTGTGCCATCAGGTCCTCCTGTTTGATAATCTTTGCCTGGTATGCTCAATCAGCCCGCCGGCGGCGATAAGCTCGCTCATGAACTCCGGGTAGGGCTTCGCGGTAAACTCCGTTCCTCTGGTCAGGTTCCTGATTGTGCCACTGGCAAGCTCCACTTCCAGCTCGTCGCCAGCCTCGGTGCCGTCCACGGCTTCGTTACATTCCAGCAGCGGCAGACCGATGTTGATGGCATTGCGGAAGAAGATACGGGCAAAGCTCCCGGCGATGACACAGGAGACACCCGAGGCCTTGATTGCCAGCGGAGCGTGTTCACGCGACGACCCGCAGCCGAAGTTGGTCGTTGCCACGATGACGTCACCCGGTCTCACCCTGTTGACGAACTCCGTGTCAATGTCCTCCATGCAGTGCCTGGCCAGTTCCTCCGGCTCGGAGACGTTCAGGTAGCGTGCCGGAATGATGGCATCGGTGTCAACATTTGCCCCGTACTTGTGGACTCTGCCTTTGAGCATGTGGCGTCTCCCGTCCTCTATTATCTTGATTATATCACGAACCTTCATGCGGTCTGTTGTTCCCCGGTCCTCACATGCCGGTGTTGACCTGTCTTAGAAGATTGTACCATTTTGAGGGTCACTCATCCATCGGTTTAGGAGTGTGCATTCCAATGTATGCGCCTCGGCCACTGCACAACTGGCATTAGCAGGCCCGGTGTGGTTTAATATATTTTGATATGCGCATATCAAAACTCTTCGGGAAAACACAGCGAGAGATACCTGCCGAGGCTGACACCATCAGTCACCAACTCCTGCTCAGGGCCGGAATGATAAGCCAGGTAGCTGCCGGCGTCTATTCCTACCTGCCCTTCGCCTGGCGGGCGTTGAGGAAGATAGAGGATATCATTCGTGACGAGATGAACAGGGCCGGCGGGCAGGAGTTGACGCTACCCGTTCTCCAGCCCCTGGAGCTATGGCAGGAGTCCGGGCGAGACCAGGCGTTTGGCAAATCACTCTTTACCCTGTCCGACCGCAGGGAACGGTCACTGGTCCTGGGACCAACCCACGAAGAGGTCATTACCCAACTGGTGAGCCACCATGTCCAGAGCTACCGTGACCTTCCGCTGCTCCTGTACCAGATTCAGACCAAGTTCCGTGACGAGCCCCGTCCCAGGGGCGGCCTGATAAGGGTCCGCGAGTTTACCATGAAGGACCTCTACAGCTTTGACGTTGACGAAGAGGGGCTGGAAGAAAGCTACCAGAAGATGCTCCAGGCCTACAAGAACATCTTTAACCGTTGCGGTCTACCCACCATGCTCGTCGAAGCCGATAGCGGGGCCATCGGCGGTAAGGACTCCCACGAGTTCATGCTACTCGCTGAGAGCGGCGAAAATGAGAACATCTACTGCCCGGGCTGCGGTTACGCAGCTAATGCGGAAAAGGCGGAGATAGCAAAAGGCACGATAGACGGCGGCGAACCACTCCCGTTGGAAGAGGTGGCCACGCCGGGTATGACCAGCATCGAACAGGTGTCCGGTTTCCTCGGTGTTCCGCAAAATCTCACTCTCAAGGCGGTCTTCTATGTTGCCGATGGTGAATTCATCTTCGTCGTTATCCGGGGTGACCTGGATGTGAACGAAACCAAGCTTCAGAATGCCCTGCACTGCTACGAGCTTCGTATGGCCACGGAGGCGGAGGTTATCGAAGCCGGTATTGTCCCCGGTTCGGCCTCACCGGTGGGCATCGGCAGCATCCGGATTGTCTCTGACGATTCAGTGCCGGTGACCGCCAATCTGGTTGGCGGCGCTAACAAGCCGGATACCCATCTCAAGAATGTAAATCATTCCCGTGACTTCAGTGCGGACATTGTCGCCGATATCGCTCTGGCCCACGCCGGTGATACCTGCCCAAAGTGTGGCCATGAACTGGAAGCGACGCGCGGTATAGAGGTCGGCCATATCTTCAAGGTGGGCACCGCGCACAGTGAGAAACTGGGTGCCCTGTACGCTGATGCTGACGGCGTATCCCACCCGATAATCATGGGATGCTACGGCATCGGACTGGGCAGACTCCTGGCTGCTGCCATCGAGCAGAACCATGACGAGAAGGGCATTATCTGGCCCATGCCGATTGCTCCTTACCAGGTCTACCTCTGTCCTCTCTACCGTGATAACACCGAGGTCTCCGAGGTTGCCGAGAGACTCTATACCGAGCTTGAAGCCGAGGGCATAAAAGTCCTCCTTGATGACCGAACGGAGTCTCCGGGAGTGAAGTTCAACGATGCCGACCTCCTGGGCATTCCTCTCCGCGTCACTATCAGCCCCCGGACCCTGGAGAAGGGCAGTGCCGAGATAAAGCGTCGCACCGAGAGAGAGTTCGAGCTCGCGCCGCTGGAAGAGGTGACTGCCAGACTGAAAGAACTCGTTGCTGAAGGAATCAAGACCAGTTGATTATTGACCTTCACACTCATACCAGGGTCGGGTCCGATGACAGCTTCATTGACACTCACGAACTGATAGTAAAGGCCAGGAAGACCGGCCTGGACGGTATCTGCATCACCGACCACGACTGGTTCTGGAAGATGGAGGCCATCGAAAAGCTGAGGCAGGAGCATGACTTCCTCATTCTGCCCGGTGTGGAGATGAACACTAACGACGGCCACCTCCTGGTGTTCGGGCTGGAGAAGTATATCTTTGGCATGCACCGTACCGGGTTTCTGAAACAGGTCCTGGACGACGTCGGCGGTGTCATGATTCTGGCCCACCCCTACCGGCGGAACATGTACTACGGTGAGGACGTTGAGACTTCGGTAGAGAGGTACAGCCACAATTCAGTCTTCAAGTACGTTGATACTATTGAAACGCACAATGGCCGCGCCACGGAAAGGCAGAGCCGCTTTTCCCGGGAGCTTTGTTGTCGTTTGAAGCTGAAGGCTACCGGCGGCAGCGACGCCCACCAGATATCGGACATACCATCCGGAGCAACCTCCTTCGAGCGGGATATCTCCAGCGTGGAGGACCTCATCACCGAGCTCAAGGCAGGCCGGTTCCAGCCGGTTGACCTTCGCCACCAGCCCTAGCGAACGTTTCAACAAATAAGTCGGTGCCCCCTGTTCAGAAGGCACCGACTCTATGTATCTCTGCGAGACCTGTTCCGTTATCTATGTATCCAGGCTGCAAACTGCATCTATCCAATGCATCAGACCGGCTTCACGGCACGGACATTCACACTGGCAACAACACCCTCAAGCTCGCCGGAACCGACGGCGGTCTTCGAGACCACCTCGGCATCACTGAATCCCGCAGCCGTAATCGCTGCCAGGTACTCCTCTACCGGTAGCGCCCCGGAAATACAACCCGTGTACGCAGTAAGTGAGCTCTTGATAGCGTCCGGTAATTCCCCGCACAGGACTATATCCGATACCATTACCCGGCCACCCGGCCTGAGAGTCCGGAACGCCTCCCGAAAGACCTGGGGCTTGTCCGGAGACAGGTTGATGACACAGTTGGAGATGACCACATCAGCAGAATCGTCGGCCACAGGAAGGTGCTCGATTTCGCCCAAGCGGAAATCCACGTTCTCGTAGCCACCCCTCTGCGCGTTCGTCCTCGCCGCGGAGACCATATCCGGCGTCATGTCGACACCAATTACCTTTCCATACTTGCCGACGGCGTGGGCGGCGAGGAAACAGTCGATACCACCGCCGGCACCCAGGTCTACGACAACCTCACCCTCACTCAGCGAAGCCAGGGCGGTGGGATTCCCACAACCGAGACCCATTCCGGCGCTTTCCGGAATCGATTGAAGCTCTTCCTTAGTGTACCCTACTGCCATAGCCGCCGCATCGGCCGGACCGCAACAACTGGCACTGCTCTGGGGAGCACAGCAACTCTGAGCTGAGTCCATGTTTTGCGGTGCGCAGCAACTGGCATCACCAGCAGCCTGCTGCGGCCCGCAGCAGCTTCCCGCATTCGGGTCAGTAACCGCAGTACCTCCGCGCTCCCGGGCTATCCTGGCATATGTTTCCCTTACCACCTGTCTGATTTCATCATCGTTCATTTCAAACCTCTCCTCTCCGTGTGTCTAAAGTATATCCCTCATCACCGGCCCTATTGCGGCCTTGACCATCTCGGTCAACTCCTCCGCTCTCGTAAGCGTAATGCAGCAGATGACGCCATTCTTCTCCCAGGCGGTAACAGCCAACTTTTCGCCGGGGCGAAAACCGGCCTTCTCCCTGAGCTCTTTGGGAAGCACCATCTGGCCCCTCTCATCGATACTGACCAGTGCCTCAACCCGGCAGCATGTGTCAGCCTCTGGAGCGCACGAGCAGTCATCCTGTCCCATTGGTTCCACGCTATTCACCTCACGAGGTACTTTGATATTTCTGATTTTTCAGTATGTACTGATTATACAGTACACATAGAATGGCTGTCAAGACAGATATCAGGGAGATTCCGGGTGAAATAGAGGGTCCTAGCCGCGCAGAACAGCCCCCAGCTCACCAGAGAGTTTGTTGAGGATGCTTTGCTGGACCTTACTGACCTCATCGTCGGTGAGGGTATGGTCCGGTGACCGGTAGCTGATGCGATATGCAAGTGACTTCTTCCCCGACGGCACCTGCTCGCCGGAATAGACATCAAACAGGGCCACTTCCTCCACCAGAGGAAAGTCATCGATGATATCAACAACCTTTTGATGGGTAGTGGCGGCATCTACTACCAGCGCCATGTCACGGACAACTGCCGGGAAGCGTGATATCGGCTCGAACATCTTTCCAGCGAGGGTAAGGGGCAGGAGTGCCGGCAGACTGACCTCGAACAGAAAAGCTGGTTCGGGGACTTCAAAGGCATCCTGCACCGCAGGATGTAACTGTCCGATAACACCGAGCCTCGTGTCGTTGCTGATAATGGTGGTCTGGTTCGTCGGGTGCAGGCTCTCGTCGGTCCCCGCTTCGAAGCTGGCAGCTATACCCAGTTGAGCAAGCAGGCCCTCTACTATTCCCTTGGCATCAAAGAAGTCAATCGGTTCAGCATCGCCGAGCCAGGATGAAGCATACCGGGGGCCGCTGAGAACGCCGCACAGCATTTCGGTCTCTTCAGGCAGGTCATTGGGACGCGGCCGGAATACCCTGCCCAGCTCATAAAGCCGGATACCATCTTCGATATTCCCCCGGTTGGCTGCCAGAGCGGCCACGACGTTACCCCGCAGATTGGGCCGAAGGTACGTCTGGTCGATGGTCATTGGATTGACCAGCCGGAGTAAGTCTGATTCCGGTATCTGTGACTGCGCCCGCAGCGCAAGCTGCGGCAGGAGCTTACGCAACGATTCCTGGCTGGCCCAGGGATGGGACACTATCTCCTGAAAGCCATAGCCGACAAGGTGCCGGCTCAACCTGCGCTTGAACATGATAACAGGTTCCGGGTTGTGAGGTGGTATCGGCTCGTTGAGCATAGTTGTCGGAATCTCATCGTACCCGATAATCCGCGCTACCTCCTCAACGAGGTCCACCGGTAGCCGAATATCGCTCCGCCAGTAAGGGGCAACGGCAACAACCTCTGATTCCGAAGTCCCGGGCCGACACTCGAAACCCAGCGAAATCAGCGTCTCTTCAATCTGCTTCCTGCTGAACCCAACCCCCAGAACCCGCTTAACACCGTCGGTAGAGACTACCACTGGCTCCGGCTCAGCCTTACCCGGGTAGACATCAACAACGCCGCTGGCAACCTGTCCACCGCCCAACTCGGCAATAAGTTGCGTTGCTCTCTTCAGCGCCGGCATGGCCAGTTCGGGACTGATGCCGCGCTCAAATCGCATGCAGGCTTCACTGGGCATTCCCAGCGTCCGGCCGGTGTAGTGGATACTTCTCGGATTGAAGCTGGCCGCTTCAAGGAGTATGGTGGTGGTGAACTGGCTTACCTCGCTGTTGGCACCGCCCATCACACCGGCAACCGCCACGGCCCGTTCCTGGTCGGCGATGACCAGCATATCGCCGGAAAGGGTCCGTTCTTCCCCGTCCAGGCTGACAATCACCTCGCCCTCACCGGCACGGCGGACAATAATCTTCCCGCCCGTAATCTCTTCGTAGTCAAAGGCATGGAGAGGCTGCCCATACTCCAGCATAACGAAGTTGGTGACATCGACGATATTGCTTATCGGCCGCATACCGTAGGAGATGAGCCTCTCCTGCATCCACCGCGGCGACTCACCGGGCTTCACCCCGGTTATCAGGCTGGCGCAGTACCTGGGGCAAAGGTCAGGGGCCATAATCTCCACGGACACCTTGCTCTCGACCGGAGTATCCGTCTCCTTATAGCCTGCATCCGGCAAGTGCACGCTCTGCCCCGTCAGGGCGGCAACCTCCCGCGCTATCCCGACTATTGCCAGGCAGTCCGGCCGGTTGGGGGTCACGTCCATGTTGAGAATAACATCGCCGAGGTAATCGGCCAGCGGCCTGCCCACTTCCACCTCTTCCGGCAGGATAAGGATACCTTCGTGCTCCTCGGAGATACCCAGTTCTTTCTCGGAGCAGGCCATGCCACTGGAGACCACCCCGCGTATCTTGGCCCGCTTCAGCTTGGCCGGTTCCCCGGTATGCGGGTCAATTAGCCGGGCACCGACCGGCGCAAAGGCTACCTTGGCCCCGACGGCAACATTCGGTGCTCCGCAGATAACCGTCTCTTCACCGCTACCGTGGTCGATAGTAACCAGGGTAAGACGGTCGGCATTGGGGTGGGGATTGACCGCCGTTATCCGGCCAACAACGATGCTCTCCCAACTCTCTCCGATAACCTGGAGTCCCTTGACCTCACTGCCGGCCATCGTCAGCCGGTCGGCCACTTCCTTCGGTGACAGGCTGACATTAACGTATTGTTTTATCCAGTTTAGCGATACCTTCATTGTTAGAACTGCCTCAAGAACCTGAGGTCGTTATTATAGAACAAACGGATGTCATCAATCCCGTAACGCAGCATCGGCAGACGCTCCAGACCCATGCCAAAGGCAAAGCTGGTATAGACGTCCGGGTCAATACTACCGCGCTCAAGTACCCTGGGGTGGGTCATACCGGCACCGAGTATTTCAAGCCAGCCTTCGTTCCGACAGAATCGGCAACCCTTGCCATGACACACGGCACACTCTATGGCCATCTCGACACCCGGTTCGACGAAGGGGAAGAAGTCGCACCGGAAACGCACCCGCCGGTCTTCACCAAAGTAACGGCGGGAGAACTCGTAGAGCGTGCCTTTAAGGTCGGCCATGGTGATGCCTCTGTCCACCGCCAGGCCGTCAAGCTGGTAGAACATCGTGCCGTGGGTGGCATCGCTGGCCTCATAGCGATAGACCTTACCCATCTGGATGGTCCTTATCGGGGGCTCCATCTCCTCAGCAATCCGGGCTGATACCGAGGTGGTGTGAGTACGCAGTAACGGCTTCCAGCCACGGTCAGACGCCGGACTGTCTACCCAGAAGGTGGACATATCATCCCGCGAGGGATGCTCGGCGGGGATATTGAGCGCCTCGAAGTTGTAGTAGTCCCACTCCGCCTCCGGTCCTTCCACCATGTCGAATCCCATAGCGACGAAGATGTCACAGACCTCGTTCAGTGTCTGCGTTAGCGGGTGCAGTCGACCTGTCGGCACGGGCCGGCCCGGCAGCGTAACGTCACCACGGGCCAGCAGGGTATCATCCACTCTGAGTGATGCCCGGGATGCTTCCTGCTTCAGTGCTTCGGTCTTTCGGGCGAAGTGCTCGCCGAGGACGGACTTAATCTCGTTGGCCCGTGCACCGATGGCCTTCCGCTCTTCCATGGGAAGCCCGGCCAGTCCACGCAGGATACCGGTCAGGTCACTCTTTCTGCCCAGATAACGAACGCGCCACGATTCCATGTCCGTGGCACTGTCGATCGCTTCCAGCTCACGCCGGGCATTCTCGGCCAGTTGCTCCAGCTGTTCCTGCATCTGTCACTCACACTACGCCCGGACTTTGTCCGGTTTATGTCCAGACTACGTCTGGATTATAGATTATCCGTCGAGAGACGGTCAAGAAAGCCCGCCATCAACGGTTCACGAGCGAGGTCTGACCCTACCGAACCCCGCCTAATAGCAAATCCCCTTCCCTGGCAGCAAGGAAGGGGATTCGGTAAGTATCCAAGCACTCTACTTTATCTTAGCCCTGGACCTGCTGCCTGGCTATGGTGACCAGGCTGCTAAACGACTCCGGTTCCCTTACGGCCATGTCGGCCATCATCTTGCGGTTAATCTCAACACCGGATTTCTTCAGGCCATAAATAAGCTGGCCGTAGGTAAGGCCTTCGGCCCTGCTGGCGGCGTTGACGCGAGATATCCAGAGACGCCTCATATCGCCCTTCCGCTCGCGGCGGTGGGCATAGGCATAGCTCAATGACTTGAGCATTGATTCATTGGCACGGCGAATAAGGGAATGCTTGGTTCCCCGGTGCCCCTTGGTCAGGGCAAGCAATCTCTTATGCCGGCGATGTGTGGTAACCCCTCTCTTTACTCGTGGCAAAACGCCCCTCCTGCTTCGCTCTGGTGCAATCTCTTCCGTTTCCTGGTTCCCCGCAGGGACACCCACTCCTCCTGCAAGGAAGAGCCTACTTCACTCCGTAGGGCAGGAGTCTCATTATCCGGGGTCTGTCACTGGGACTCATCGGGATTGTCTCGTCATAGAGACGCCGCACCCGTTTCGGCTTGCGTCGTCGCAGGTGACTCTTCCCGCCTTTTGCCCGCATTATTTTACCAGTACCAGTGATATGGAAGCGACTCTTAGCGCCTTTATGTGTTTTAAGTTTTGGCATTCTGTGATTCCTTTGCCTTACTCTTCTGGGCATTGGATGGTGTCAGGATGATGTTCATCCGCCTCCCCTCCATCGATGGCTGTCTCTCCATTGTAGAAACATCCTCCAAATCCTTGGCCATCCGTTGCAGTAATTTCCAGCCAAGCTCAGGATGGGTAACCTCCCTGCCCCGAAACATTATCGTTACCTTTAGTTTATCGCCTTCGGTCAGCAGCTTCTTCGCCGTCCTGGCCTTGGCGTTAAAGTCGTGGTCCCCAATCTTCGGCCGTAACCGTACTTCCCTGAGGAGTGAAATCTTCTGGCTTCGCCTGTCCCCACGCTCACGCTTGGCCTGTTCGTACTTGAACTTCCCGTAATCAAGAAGCCGACAGACTGGTGGAGCTGCCGTAGGCGCTACCTCTACTAGGTCAAGGCTCTGCTTCCGTGCCGTCTCTCGTGCCTGAGCCAGGGGCATGATGCCCAACTGCTCACCCTTCTCCCCTACGAGGCGAACCTCGGTAACCCTGATCTGCTCGTTGATGCGCAGTTTCTTTACTATGTTCTAACTCACTCCTCTTAAACGTACTATACTGGCGACACACACTATAATACACTGTGCCGCACTATTCAAGCAAGGTGTATTCCCTGGCACGCTCGTTAATAGCCTTCTTGATGCCCTCTTTGAAGGTGTCAAGGGACTGACCCTGCAGTTGCTCACCGGTCCGCAGACGAATCGAAACTGTCGAACTCTCCATCTCTTTATCGCCGACCACCAGCATACAGGGCACCTTATCGAGCTGTGCCTGTCGTATTTTCAGGTTCATCCTCTCCGACCTGGCATCGACATCGGCCCGGATATCCTCTTTCCTGAGTTCGGTTTCCAACTTGCGGGCGTAGTCCAGATGACGGTCCGCCACCGGGATGATTATTGCCTGAAGTGGAGCCAGCCACACTGGAAAAGCACCGGCATAGTGCTCGATGAGAAGTCCGAAGAAACGTTCCCAGGCCCCGAGCAGTGCCCGATGGACCATATATGGCCGATGTTCCTGTCCGTCCGCTCCGGTGTAAACCATGTCGAAACGCTCCGGCAGATTGAAGTCGAACTGGATGGTGGTCATCTGCCATTCGCGGCCGAGGGCGTCCTTTATCTTGATGTCAATCTTGGGGCCATAGAATGCGCCACCGCCCTTATCTACCTCATAGGGCAACTGCATGTCCTCAACAACCTTGCTCAGGGACTCAGACGCCTGTTGCCACTGTTCCTCGGTGCCTATTGCCTTCTCCGGGCGCGTGGAGACGTATATCTTGTAGTCATCGAAACCGAAAGCCTGCCACATGTGGAGTGAGAAGCGCAGCACCTCGGCTATCTCCTCGTCAATCTGTTCCGGCGTGCAGATAATGTGGGCGTCGTCCTGGGTAAAACCACGGGTGCGCAGCAACCCCAGCAGTACGCCGCTCTTCTCGTACCGGTAGACCGTGCCCAGCTCCGCCCAGCGCAGGGGAAGGTCACGGTAGGAGTGCATCTGGGACTTGTAGAACAGTATGTGGAACGGGCAGTTCATCGGCTTCAGGTAGTACTCCTGCCCTTCGATGTCCATCGGGGAGTACATGTTCTCCTGGTAGAAGTCCAGGTGACCGCTCGTCTCCCACAGCGTACTCCGGCCAATGTGCGGCGTGTAGAGCAGTTCATAGCCGTTGGCGTAGTGCTCTTTTCGCCAGAAGTCCTCCACCATGGTGCGAATCCTGCCCGCCCTGGGGCCATAGATAATCAGGCCGCCGCCCACTTCCTCCGGCGAGATGTAGAGATTGAGCTGCCGGTTCAGACGACGGTGGTCGCGCGTCTCAAGCTCCTCAAGGTGCTTCAGGTGCTCTTCAAGCTCTCGTGCCGTCGGCCAGGCGGTGCCGTAGATGCGCTGCAGCATAGGATTCCTCTCGCTGCCCCGCCAGTAGGCACCGGCAATACCGGTCAGCTTGAAAGCACCGATTTTCCCGCTGGAAGTGACGTGAGGTCCGCGGCACATATCGGTGAACGAACCCTGCCGGTACACGGTAACCTTCTCTTCCGGTATCTCATCGATAAGCTCCAGCTTGTATGACTGGTCGGCAAACAGCTCCCGCGCACTCTCTTTAGTGACCTCCTCCATTGCAAAGACCGCATCGGCAGCCACGATGTCCTTCATCCTGGCCTCGATAACCGGCAGGTCTTCCGGAGTCAGTGTCCGCGGCAGGTCAAAATCGTAGTAAAAGCCGTCTTCGATGGTCGGCCCGATGCCGAACCTGGCTTCGGGGAACACGGACTGGACCGCCTCCGCCATGACGTGAGCGGTCGAATGGCGCATCATGTCCAGCGCTTCGTCTACGCCTGATTTCGTTTTCCTGTCAGGTACCATTAGTTGGGTTCTCCATGCATGAAAAGAAAACCTCCCGCCCTGGCCGGAGACGAAAGGCACAACACTTAATTATACCAGTCGCAAGCTCACTGTGCAATTGGCGCAGACCGGATAGTACCACCCGCGGCCTTTCGGCCAGGGTCTGCAGGTATATTGACAGGGCAGACCCCCGTGTGCTACAGTCCGGATATGCGAGACACAATCACTTCTCAAGGACTGTATTATTGGTACTACGCATTTCCAGTGCGCACCGGGTGCGCTTGGGAGGTGTTGGTACGGCCGGACGTGTAATGCGATAGGTCCGGACCCTGGGAAAGCTCAGAAGAACCCTCTCAAGCAGAGGGTTCTTTTTTTTGGGATTATAGACAGCAACGCCGGCAGTGGAGGGCACCGATGATTATCATGAAGAGCGAAGCCACCAAAGAAGAGGTCGCCAACGTAGTGAAAGAAATCAAGAAGTACGGGCTGAGAGCGGACGTCTCCATAGGGGCCTACAGGACCGTAATCGGGTTGGTGGGAGATGAGCACAAGATACCATTTTCCCACTTTGCCATTCTACCCGGAGTCAAGGAGGCATTCATGGTGGAAACACCCTACAAGCTAATCAGCCGTGAGTACGCCGGTATGTCCGGACCGGATATCGAGAACCGGGTCATCAAGGTGGGTGACGTCGAAATCGGGGGGGGTGAACCGGTATTCATCGCCGGGCCCTGCGCTGTGGAGAGCAAGGAGCAGCTCTTCCGGATTGCCGAGGGTGTGAAGAAAGCCGGGGCTCATATCCTCAGAGGCGGTGTCTTCAAGCCGCGGAGTTCGGTGCACTCCTTCCAGGGGCTCGGTGCCAACGGTGAAGAAGGTGCACAGCAGGCTCTGGGATGGCTGCGTGAAGCCGGGGATACCTTCGAGATGCCCGTGGTGACTGAAATCCGTGGTGAAGGACAGGTCGACCTGATTGCAGAGTACGTGGACCTGATGCAGATAGGGGCCAGGAACATGTACGACCAGGACCTGATTACCAAAGTCGCACGGAAGCAGAAACCCATCCTTTACAAGAGACACTTCGGAGCCGGTATCGAAGAGTTTCTCTCCTTTGCCGAGTACATGGTGGCCGAGGAAAACAAGGATATCATACTGTGTGAAAGGGGAATACTGCCTCTGGGTAAGGGCAAGAGCTACTCCAGATATACCCTTGACGTGACTGCAGTACCGGCCATACGCAGGGAGACCTACCTGCCGATAATGGTCGACCCCAGTCATGCGGCCGGACGGCGTGACCTCATTTTCGACCTTAGCTGCGCCAGCATTGCTGCCGGTGCATGCGGGTTGATAATTGAGGTACACTATAACCCGGTGGAGGCTCTGGTCGATGGCCAGCAGCAGATAACGCCCGATGAACTTGAGGAAGTCATCATTGCCTGCCGCGGGGTTCATGAAGCGGTTAAATACAGGAAGAACCGGGACTAGGTGACGTGGGATGAAAACGGTCAGGGTAAGGCTGGAAACCACCGGCTACGATATCCATATCGGCCCCGGACTGCTCGCCAGGACCGGGGACTGGCTGAAGGAGCTTGGCTTCGGGGACAGGCTGGTAGTCATCACCGACTCTACGGTCAGGAGGTTGCACGGCGATACGCTGGTACATAGCCTGTCTGCGGCCGGCTTCAATGTGACTGTACTGGCAGGCCCGGAGGGAGAGGGTGAGAAATCCCTGGAGACCGCCGGCAGGCTCTGTCAGGAATTGACCGACTCCTTCGCGGAGCGGATGACGCCTATTCTGGCCCTGGGTGGTGGTGTCATCGGAGACGTGGCCGGGTTTGTCGCCGCTACCTACCTGCGTGGTGTGCCCCTGGTGCACCTGCCGACGACCCTTCTTGCCCAGGCTGATAGCAGTCTTGGCGGCAAGACCGGCGTAGACCATGGCCGGCTGAAGAATAAGATCGGGGCTTTCTATCAACCGAGATTGACGGTCTCGGACACTTCCACGCTGAAGAGCTTGCCCCTCAAATTGCTCAGTGACGGCCTTGCCGAGGTCATCAAGCACGCCGCAATAAGAGACGCGGAATTTTTCACATACCTGGAGGACAACCTGGACCGGATACTGGACTTTGATGACGGGACACTGGAGGCAACCATTGCCCGCTCTGCACAAATCAAGGCCGAGGTGATTGAGCAGGACGAGCGGGACCTGGGACTGCGCAATATCCTTAACTACGGCCACACGATAGGACATGCCATCGAAACAGTCTCCGATTTCGGGATAGAGCACGGTCAGGCGGTTGCCATCGGGATGCTGGCTGCCGCCAGAATCTCGAACCGGATGGGTTTTCTGGACAGTGCGGCTGTTACCAGGCTGAGCAATCTTATCAAGAGAGCCGGACTGCCGACAGAAGTCCCACACGTTGAAGTCAGGCAGCTAATCGAAACAATGCAGCACGACAAGAAGATTGTCGACGGCAGGATACGGTTTGCCCTGCTCCGCGATATCGGGGACGTGTTCGTCACCGACGAAGTCAGCCCTTCCCTGGTGGAGGAAGCCCTGGCAGGCCGGCAATGAAGACACCCAGAATCTGCGCCTCTATCACGAATACCGACCTCAAGGCAGTGCGACGGGTCGAGTCCCGGGTCGACCTGTTCGAGGTTCGCATCGACCTTATTGGCGACGACTGGCAGGAGGTTGCCCGGCAGATTACGAAACCCTGGATAGCCTGCAACCGGAGTGCCGCCGAGGGCGGTCTCTGGCAGGAGAACGAGGCCAGGAGAATCGAAAGACTCCTCCAGGCAATAGACCTTGGAGCGGAGATGGTCGATATTGAGTTGAGAACAAAGAACCTGGCTAACATCGTGAAGCTGATCAGGCGGCGTAAGAAGTGCCTGCTCTCCTACCATAACCTGGAGAAAACTCCCTCCTTTGATGCTATGAAGCAGATAGTGCAGCAACAAATAAAGGCCGGGGCTGATATCTGCAAGGTGGTCACCACTGCCCGCAGCTTTGAGGACAACACCAGTGTTCTACGGCTCATCCCCGAGTTCCCCGAGGCCGGAGTGGTTGCCTTTGCCATGGGTCCTCTGGGCACTACCAGCCGTGTTCTCTGTCCCCTGGTTGGCGGCGACTTCACCTATGCGTCCCTGGCCGAGGGCAAGGAATCAGCCCCGGGGCAGATAACTGTCAACGAGCTGCGAGCAATCTACGATATGGTGGCGGAATGAGCGACCCAGGAATATCCGGAACAACACAGCTTTGCGGCGTTATCGGTGACCCGATAGAGCATACCATGTCGCCGGTAATGCACAATGCCGCCTTCCGTGAGACCGGTCTGGACTACGTCTATACGGCTTTCAGGGTCCGCAGTGAAGAACTGGGCGAGGCCATCAGAAGCATGCGCGCCCTGAATATCCGGGGGCTGAACGTTACCATCCCCCACAAAGTAGCCGTCATCCACTTTCTCGATGAGGTCGATGCACTGGCAGATAAAATCGGTGCGGTCAACACGATAATCAACGATAACGGTGTCCTCAAGGGCTACAACACGGACGCCTCCGGATTTCTGCAGGCCCTGCTGGAAAAGGGGGTCGACCCGCAGGGGAAGAGGGTGCTTGTCCTCGGAGCCGGCGGCGCTTCAAGGGCAGTATCCCTGGCACTTGGTGAACGTGGTGCCCGACTCTTCATCTTCAACCGGGTGGAAGAGCTGGACTGGGCATACGAACTGGCCGCCAGGGTCGGTTGGCATTCCGAGCACGAAGCCAAGGCCGGTGAATTGCACCGACAGAACCTGGCCGGGGTCCTGCCCAACATGGATATCCTGGTCAACACCACCAGTGTCGGCATGAGTCCTGAGACCGACCGTACGCCGGTGGATGCCGACCTGCTCCGGCCTGGCCTGGTGGTCTTCGATATCGTCTACAACCCGCTAAAGACCCGTCTGCTGAGCGAGGCGGAGGCTGCCGGAGCACAGACAATCGCCGGTATCGACATGCTGGCCTGGCAGGGGGCACTCGCTTTCGAGAAGTGGACCGGAGTACAGGTACCGGTCGACCTGATGAAGAGAGAGGCAATCAGGCTGCTGGAGAAGCATGAAACGTAACATTGCCCTGACAGGTTTCATGGGTAGCGGAAAATCTGCCGTGGGGAAGGTACTCGCCGGAAGACTCGGTCGGCGCTTCGTCGAACTGGACGACGTGATAGAGGAGACGGCGGGCAAGTCAATACCGGATATCTTCCGGCAGGACGGCGAGATTGCCTTCCGTGAGCTGGAGATGGAGGCCACCAGGAGAGTCTCGAAGGGCATGGACATGGTCATCGCCTGCGGCGGCGGGATTGTCCTCAATATGATAAACATAGACCGATTGAGAGAAACATCACGAATCGTCTACCTGACCGCGTCGCCCGGGGCAATCCTGAAGAGGATCTCGGCTGATGATACCGAGCGGCCTCTACTCGACGTGCCTGCTCCGGCGGAGCGTATCCGCGAGCTTCTGAGGTTCCGGAGGCCGTTCTACGAGCGGGCCGCCGACCTGAGAATCAGTACCTCACGGCTGAGCACTGATTCTGTGGCCGAGAGAATAATCAGCCAGTTGAAAGAAGATGAATGTTTCAATCTCTAAGAGCGATATATCCGGCAGGGTAACCGCCCCACCCTCGAAGAGCTACACCATCCGGGGGCTGATGTGCGCTGCCCTTGCCCGCGGCGATAGTGAAGTTGTGCGGCCGCTGGCTTCGGATGACACCGAAGCGGCGATAAAGGTTCTCGGCCAGATAGGCGTCCGGGTCAACCAGCAGGAAGACCTCTGGCAAGTCCACGGCGGCAGCTTCCACCAGGCGGACGGCGACCTGTTCTGCGGGGAATCGGCAACCACCCTGCGGTTCATGACCGCCATTTCCGCCCTGGTGCCGGGAAGACACCGCCTCACCGCCGGGCCCTCCCTCTCGACCAGACCGGTGCTGCCCCTGGTGGATGCCCTGAAGCAACTGGACGTGACCTGCTCCTGTCAGGGTGAAGTACCGCCGGTGGTTGTCCGGGGTGGTGGTCTGAGGGGCGGTGACACTGAGTTGCCGGGCGATATCAGTTCCCAGTTCGTCTCCGCCCTGCTACTGGCCACGCCTTTCTTCCAGAAAGGCGCCACTATCCGCCTGACGAGTCCCCTGGAGTCTGCGCCTTACGTGCTGATGACGCTGGACTGCATGCAGTGGTTCGGGGTATCGGTCGCCTTCTCGGACGCGCTGGATGCGTTTGAAGTAGCCCGGCAGTCGTACAGGCCCACCAGCTACCGCGTGGAAGCGGACTGGTCTTCGGCCTCCTATCTGGTGGCCCTGGGAGCACTGGCCGGAGAGGTTGAGGTCCTGGACCTGAACCGGGAAAGCCTTCAGGGCGACAGAGTTATCCTTGACTTCTTGCAGGAAATGGGGGCTTCGGTTATAGTCAATGGGAACTCGATAACCGTGCGGAAGTCGAAGCTCAGGGCAGTCACAGCCGACCTGTCCGACTGCATTGACCTCCTTCCGACGGTAGCGGTGCTGGCAGCGACTGCCGAAGGCGTCAGCCATCTCACCGGTATCGAGAGGGCAAGAATCAAGGAGTCGGACCGGGTGACCGCAGTTAAGGAAGGTTTGGAGAGAATGGGTATCGGTGTCACCGAGGAAGCAGACCGGATGACTATTACCGGCGGAAAGCCGGGGGGTGCCGTCATCGATAGCAGGGACGACCACCGGATTGCCATGGCTTTCGGGCTGCTCGGCACCGTGGCCGGAAATACCGTGATTGAGGGTGCGGAATGCGTCTCCAAGACGTACCCGCAGTTCTGGCAAGAACTCGGAGTCCTCGGTGGTAAGGTAACGACAGATGGGTAATAGTCTTGGCAAGCGGTTCACTATCACCAGCTTCGGGGAAAGCCACGGTCGCTGCGTCGGCGTTATCATTGATGGTTGTCCCGCCGGCCTGGCAATCACTGAGCAGGAAATCCAGACGGAAGTAGACCGGAGAAGACCGGGAGACGGTCCGGCAAGCACTTCCCGCGCCGAGGCGGACCGGG
>DAOUVG010000095.1 GCA_030667735.1 Dehalococcoidales bacterium | reverse complement strand
GTATTCCCGTCATTAACACAAACCACGGTATGGACTAAACCCTGCCATTACCAACCTGCATAATACAATAGTAGTCATGAGCCGTCAAACGAAGTCCAGGTGGACCACAGGCCCACACGTCATTGCGAGCGATCCTGCTGGCTTTGCCAGCAGGACGAAGCCGAAGCAATCTCACAGTAATGGAGCAATCAGACAATCTCCTGTCTCGAACCGTGTCTTAAACGATAGCGGCCCAGGTAGATGGCACCGGTGAAAGTCTGCATGAAATTCGGCGAACTGGCCAGCTCAAGGTACTCTACCCGTGAAGCCACAGTACGAGCCTCCTCCCGCCTGCGTGTCGAGACCAGGGCAAGGCGGGCGCCGGCACCGGCGGCATTACCCACCTGGCAGAAGCGTTCCCGCGGGAGTGACGGCAGCATCCCGATATCCATCGCACTACCCACATCGATATAGCTGCCAAATGCCCCGGCAATAACTACCTGCCTGATATCTTCCTCGGCACAACTGTTGTTATCGAGGAGTACCTGTATGCCGGTGCGAATCGCTGCCTTGGCGAGTTGCAGCTCACGGATATCCTGCTGCGTGATACCGACGGCGTGGCGGCCGCTACTTTTCTCCCCACCGGCAAGCACGAACTCACGTTGCCGGCCGTCGCCGCGTACCAGGGGATGGTCGGATGCCATTTTTCCTCCCCTGGTAACAATCCCGTTGAGGTAGAGCTGGGCCAGGGCATCAAGTATTCCCGAGCCGCAGATGCCCACCGGCGGAGCGTCATCCACCGTCTGGCACTGCACCAGACCCCCGGGACTGCTGTCAGCAACGATTCGCAGCCTTTCGATAGCCCCGGCGGCGGCCCGCATACCGTCGCGGATGTGTCCGCCCTCAAATGCCGGACCGGAGGCACAGGAAACAGCCGTTATCCTGCCATTGCACACCAGCGAGACCTCGGTGTTGGTGCCGATATCAAGGGCGACTACCGGTCCCGACTCCTGCCATACTCCGGTGGCAAGCAACATGGCCACGTGGTCGGCACCGACGAAACCGGCGATATTAGGCAGGAGATGTACGTAAGCCCCGGGTGCAATTCTCAGGCCTATATCGCGGCTCTTGATATCCAGGGCATGACTGACGGCAGGAATGAAGGGCGCGGCAACAAGCTGAGTGACGGGCAGGCCAAGCACGAAGTGATGCAAAGCAGTATTGCCGACAACAACCGCTTCCAGGATAACCTCCGGTGACTCACCAACCTCGGCAGTAAGCTCTCTGGCAAGCTGGTTGAGTGCTTCAACGGCCAGCGCCTGCAACCGTGGCCCACCGTCAGGTGAGGTAGTGATGTAGCTGATTCGTGTGACAACATCCTCCCCACACTCAATCTGGGGGTTCATCATGCCACGGGCAGCCAGTGTGTTTCCGGTATCCAGGTCGACCAGGTACCCGGCTATTTTCGTCGTACCCAGGTCAACCGCCAGTCCAAGCTGCCGGCCAGCACGTCCACCGACAGCCACCACTTCATCATCACGAACTGAGACCTGACACTGCCAGCCCCCCGAGCGTAGCTGCGGGGAGAGAGCACGGAGGACGTCAATATCGACGCGGCGGCAGT
This sequence comes from Dehalococcoidales bacterium, assembly GCA_030667735.1. Taxonomy (GTDB): domain Bacteria; phylum Chloroflexota; class Dehalococcoidia; order Dehalococcoidales; family Fen-1064; genus DUES01. The sequence continues at coordinate 4,831 of DAOUVG010000095.1, read as the reverse complement.
GCACTTTGTGCTGCTGACTAAGTGCTTCCAGCAGACGGTCAGCGTCGGCCTGATGGTCGGAGAGGGAAGGGGCTTTCAGTTGCAGGTTATAGGCACGGACCGGCGGCTCCGGCACGGTCGCTATTTCCAGACCCTCCACCTGGGTACGCTGCGGAGTTGTCATCGATTCGGCGGGCACAGTCACGGTGCAGTCGCTGAGAGGACGGGTCTGGCAGGCCAGCCGCCAGCCGGCTTCCAGCTCTTCAGGGGAGAAGGCTTCCAGCTCACCGGAGGTCGGGGCAGTGAACGTTCCACCGGTGACCCTCACCTTGCAGGACTGGCAGGTACCGACACCCCCGCAGATGTAGTTGATGCCGATACTCAATCCCCGGGCGCAGTCCGTTATGGACTGACCATCCCGGCACTGGCCTCTCCGGCCCAGTGGCTGAAATTCAATCGTGTAGACTGCCATCTATGTAAAGGCTTCTATCCTGTGTGGCTTTCTCGAAGGGCAGCTTCACCGGCACGACCACCTCACGCATGGTGTTGATACTGTTTTCCGAAGACCGCCAGCCTATTATACCCTATTGCAACAGGCTAAACTAATATTGTACAGTCACCCGGTACATCAGTGGCGGGCTTCACCTCACATGATGACGCCTGCTCTGCTCACATTCAGACAGAAGCGTGACACAACAGAGTGAGGTGTCGTGGTCACTGCCTGACAACCTGCCCTCCCTGCAGAGAGGGTAAGTTTTCTTCTTGTATCACTAAGGTAACCGACGAGCACATGCTCTTGCACTGACTGCAGGGCCGGGCTATAATTCCGGTGAGAAGACGTCCTTATCAGACAATATGCATTACGCTATTCTTGCCGATATCCATTCCAATCTGGCAGCCCTCAGCGCGGTGCTGGATGACATCAAGCGCCGTGGTGGGGTAGATGAGGTATGGTGCCTTGGAGACATCGTCGGCTACGGACCGGACCCTCATGATTGCATCTCCGGGCTTCGCCAGATGAACCATGTCTGTGTCATGGGCAACCACGACGGGGCAGCCATTGGCAAGGTGGACATCTCCGTCTTCAACCCCGATGCCGCCACAGCCAATATATGGACAGCCAGGCAATTGACGCCCGATGACACTGATTACCTGAGCCATTTGCCTCTGGTCATCGAGAAGGACGACTTCACCCTGACGCACGGCAGCCCCAGAGAGCCCATCTGGGAGTACCTGCTCTCAACCTGGAGCGCACAGGAAAACCTTGCCCATTTCAGGACCAGGTTCTGCTTCGTGGGGCACACTCACAGCCCACTGGTGTTCGCTTGTGAGGAGACCGGGGGATGCGCCGCGCATCACTTCGAGCCGGAAAGTTCACTGGCACTCGATGAGAGGCGACTTATCATCAACCCCGGTGCGGTGGGACAGCCACGCGACGGCGACCCGCGCGCCAGCTATGCCATCTACGACAGTGACGCGCGTGTAGTGAACCTGCACCGCGTTCCGTACGATATTCGCGCCACCCAGGCCAGGATGATGGCGCAGGGCCTTCCTGCGGCCCTGGCCACTCGGTTGAGCCGCGGTGTGTGATGGTCCGGACTATCACTAGAGGTGGGACATCACCGCACCGTCGACGTAGAGGAACTGCCCGCTGAAGAAGTCCGTAGTATCGGACGCCAGGTATACCAGTAATGGACCCATCTCGCGGGGATGACCGTACCTCTTCAAGGGCATGTACTTCATGAGCAGCTCTTCCTGCGGCGCTTCGGTCTTCTCCACCTCCGATATCCAGCCGGTACCGATGGCGTTCACCGTGATGCCGTGTCTGGCCCACTCGATATCCAGAACCCGGGTGAGCTGTAGTACACCACCCATAGAGGCGCAATAGGCGGCAAAGTTCTCCACGCCCCTCTCGGCAAGACATGAGAGGAGATTAATGATACGGCCCTTCTTCTGCTCAATCATCTGCTTGCCCACGGCCTGACAGCAGTGAAATGCGGACGTCAGGTTGGTATCCAGGATACGGCGCCAATCCCCCTCCGATACTTCCAGGAAGGGTTTGGCGAACAGCAGGTCGGACGCATTGACCATAATATCAATCCTGCCAAACTCGGCAACGACCTGTTCTACCATTTTCTGCACCTGTGAAGCATCGGTGGTATCGGTAGGGATAGTGATTGCTTTTTGTCCCTGGCGGCGTACTTCCCCGGCGGCCTCTTCCAGTCGCTTCGTGTTTCGGGCAGCGATAGCAACATCAGCGCCGGCCTCGGCCAGGGCTACCCCCGCATACTTGCTCCAGTATTTGCTGTCGCCGACAACCAGGGCTGTTTTCCCACTAAGGCTGAATTCATTAGAGCCCATCTTAGTCCTCCTCCATCTCGATGACGGGAGCATATCCGGTTGGAGCTACGCCTCCGGCAAGTCCGCCACCATCATTCGGAAACAGGCCACCGGTGACGTAGTCTGAAGCTTCTGATGCCAGGAACAGCACCAGGTGTCCGATGTCGTTCGGCACACCGAAACGCCCTACCGGAATAAACTTGGCAGTCCGTGTTACCTCGCCGGTTGCCGGTTCCGGCTGCATGTGACGTACATCTACAAATCCGGGAGCAATGCAGTTGACCTGAATGTTGTTCTGGGCAAAGGTTGTTGCCAGCACGCGGGAGAGATTGATTACACCGGCCTTGGCGGTACCGTACATGTAGTCGCCTCGTGAGCCGCGCATCCCGTTACCAGAGGCAATATTGATTATTTTCCCATGTCCCTGGTCGACGAAGTGCTTCATTGTCGCCCGGCAGCAGTAGAAGGTACCGCTGAGGTTGGTGTCAATACCCAGTCTCCATTCCTCGTCGGAGAGCTCCCAGAGCTGTTTCGGCACCTGCCCGCGGACGATGCCGGCGTTGTTCAGCAGGATGTCCAGCCCGCCCATTTCGGCAATCGTCCGCTCCACCATGCTGTTGACTTGCTTGCCGTCGGTGACATCGGTGGGGATTGCCAGAGCCCTGCCCCCCAGGTCTTTCACTTCCCTGGCGGTCTGTTCGATGGCATTGACACGACGAGCGGCAATGACGATGTCAGCACCCTCTTTGGCCATGAGAAGGGCTGCTGCCTTACCCAGACCAGTACCGCCGCCGGTGACAATGACCACCTTCCCTTGCAGGGTCCCATTGCCCGTAGCCATACTACGCACCTCCTTTTGATTGGTTTCTTCTACCGATAGGGTAACAGAGTATAGCCCCTCCCGGCACTGCCAGGCAATCCCGGGGTCATGGCGGTATTAATATCACAGGTTTGGGTTTATATCACTGCCCGGCGACCCTGCCTACCCACCGGCACCGCGGCAGACAAACATCTCCCCGGTGATATGGCTGGCCTCTTCGGAGGCGAGATAGATAGCCATATTGGCAATATCCTCGACCTTACCGGGAAGCCTGAGTGTCGGAGTAGCTGTGCCGTCTCCGGCCCGCTCTGCGGTTAGTATCTGCTGGGACCGCACGCCTTCGGTCTCAATCATCCCGGGAGCGATGCAGTTAACGTTGATATTGTGCTGTGCCCACTCCACCGAGCAGCTCTTGGTGAAATTGATGACGCCCGCCTTGGCCGCCCCGTAGTGGGACATGCTCGGGGAACCATTTATGCCGGCCACAGACGAGATGTTGATAATCTTGCCGCTCTTCTGGGGAATCATCACCCTGGCTGCGGCCGAGGAACATAGAAAGACGCCCTTCAGATTGATGTTGATGATGACATCCCAGCCGTTGGCGGAAAGCTCCTCTATCTTGACCGGGAATCCCGCCCCGGCGTTGTTCACCATGATATCGAGCCGGCCGAACGTATCTACGGTCTGCTTGATAACATTTTCCACCTGCTCCGGCACACGCACGTCGGTGACGATGGCCAGGGCTTCCCCACCGGCGGCTTTTATCTCCCCGGCTACCTTGTCCAGGTTCTCCTGTTTCCGACTGGTGACTACCACTTTGGCACCGACCTTGGCGAATTCCCTGGCGATAGACTCGCCGATGCCGGAGCCCCCACCGGTAACAATAGCAACCTTACCCTTGAGTTCAAAGCGTGGCATTTAGACCTCCCTTAATAGAATACAATTGGAGCGGAAGACGAGATTCGAACTCGCGACCTTCTCCTTGGCAAGGAGACGTTCTACCACTGAACTACTTCCGCAATAAAAACTGGTGCCGAGGAGGAGATTTGAACTCCTACGAGCTTACGCTCACCACCCCCTCAAGATGGCGTGTCTACCGATTCCACCACCTCGGCACGGACACCCGAACTGGCAGGAGTGATAGGACTCGAACCCCCGACCGGCAGTTTTGGAGTTCCGAGATAGATGTAGCACTCATTGCCAACAGATAGTTTAAGGTCTTGTCTAGTCTGATGTCAAATCCGAGCCGTGAGAGCCGGGCTTTGCATTACCACCCTTACAGCATCCCATACTGCCCGGTGATGAAGTGGTCTTGAACTATACTTTGCCATTATTACCGATAACATGACTATGGCGAAAGAAGGAGTTCTGCCTATCATACGGTATGGTGGGCGGTACTGTACAATAGACAGAACTAGGACATTCGAGTTGACCTTCAGCCTGTGAAGCGAATCCATTGCCAAGTCGGTATTCCCCCTCGTACCCGGTCATGGCAGCCTAGGACTTCAAGACCTGATCACACAAAACAGTCAATTGTGCAGCATCTCGTTGACTACCGGTCCGTAGCGGCCGTACCTATCGTTGAAGAGGCAGGCTGCTCTGATCTGTCTCGATCTGTTCAGGGTAGTACCGGATAGTGCCCTGACTGCTGTCAGTCACGAAGAGCTCTTCTCCGATGCCGGAGAAGCTGTC
>DAOUVG010000189.1 GCA_030667735.1 Dehalococcoidales bacterium | reverse complement strand
GCCGACACTGGTGTTTAGTCCCTTGTCCTTGAGCACCTTCTTCAGGGCGTGGTAGACCTCCGTGCCGATACGCAGGGCGTGGCGGACACTGGCAGCGCCGGCGGGGACGACCATGAACTCCTGGAAATCCGTCGAGTCAGCGGCGTGCTTGCCGCCATTCAGGATGTTCAGCATCGGTACCGGCAGGGTGTTAGCGGCTTCTCCGCCCAGATACCGGTACAACGGTATGCCGAGGGAACTGGCGGCGGCATGGGCTGCAGCCAGGGACGTACCGAGAATGGCGTTGGCGCCGAGGCGGGACTTATCCGGGGTACCGTCAAGGTCAATAAGCCTGCGGTCAATGGCTTCCTGGTCGGTGGCGGGCATACCGGTCACGGCAGCGGCTATCTCCCCATTGACATTGCTCACCGCCTTGAGGACGCCCAGACCGCCAAACCGGGATTTATCTCCATCGCGCAGCTCTAACGCCTCGTGCTGTCCGGTACTAGCCCCGGATGGGACTGCTGCCCGTCCTGTGGCACCGTCGGATAGTTGAGCTTCTACCTCAATGGTCGGGTTTCCCCTGGAATCGAGGATTTCCCGGGCGTTGACTTTACTTATGCTGGACATGGCCACTCCTGTTGTTGGAAATGAAGTCTAACCGGTTGCCAGACTAGGGGCTTTCTGCGGGGAGGCTTCGCTTCCCCCAATCACGGCGACGAGTCCGGTGCCTGTTCGGATTATACCACCCGACTCCGAGGCATGGCAAAAGCAGTGATAAGGGGCGACAACAGGGCGTTGACTTACGTAGAACGATTGTACTACGATTGAAGAGTCAGTGAAGCTGACGCGTCACCTCAGGTGACGTCTCGGTTCAGTGCGTTGAGGTACATTTATGGAGTTGCGGCAGACCAGTGAAGCTGAACTGGACCTTATCCCGGAATACTGTCACTACCACGATGAGGGATGCGAGTTTGCTGATTCCTGTCTGAATTGCCCGCTGCCGATGTGTGTATATGACGTGCCCGGTGGCAGGCAGTGTCTTCTAAAGAAGCGGCGGGCCGAGGAAATGGCAAAGTTATTCACTGAAGAAGGTAAGAGCACTCGTGAGCTGGCGAAGATTTTCGGGGTCAGCCTGCGAACAATACAGAGGGCACTGAAGGTAGTTTTTGAAGACAAGACTGCCACGGAGGTACCGGAAGATGAGCGATAACTTCAATCCCACGGAACTGGCCAGACGTGATGCGGATAGAATAAAGGGCTACCGGAAGCTGCTGGACTTCTACCACAGCGTTCAGTGGGAAGGTAGAGAGAAGTGGGGTGAGAGACGGTTGACCTTCAACTACGCCAAGGTGGTTGTTGACAAGGTGACCTCGTACCTGATGTCTGGTATAGACTTTGCCGTTGAACCGGAGGAGGAATCGGACGGGGCGAGGGCGAAGGCCGGGAAGTCTGAAGCAGCCCTCCGCAAGATATATGAAGACAACGGCATCGAACAGCTTGACTTCGATACCGAGATTGATTGCGCCATACTCGGTGACGCCTGCTACAAGGTTACCTGGGACCAGGAGACCGGGAGTGTGCGGGTAACTGCACCGGATATTCAGGGAATCTACACCTGGCGACTGGGAGATGACAGCTCCCGAATATGGCGGGTGGCTTCGAGGTATACACTGACCGCCGACGAGGTTGAAATCCTGTATCAGGTCAGGCCTCATGGCAAGGAAATCGCAGTCACCGAGCTGTGGACGGACCGGGAGTTTGAGCTATGGCTCGATGATGCCCGGGTGGAAAAGAAGCCTAACCCCTATGGGTTCATACCCTTCGTTATCTTCCCCAACCTGAGGGAGCCCAAGAGGCCCTGGGGGATTTCCGACCTGGCACAGATAATGGAGCCTCAGCGTGAGTTTAACCGGGCAATGTCACAGCTTTCAAGGATACTGGAACTGTCCGGTAACCCGATTGCCGTCCTGGAGAACATCGAGGAATCCGAAGACATTTCCGTGAAGCCCGGGGCGGTGTGGAACATACCGGAAGATGCCAAGGCCTACCTGCTTGACCTGTTGCAGGGTGGGGGGCTGAGACTGCATATCGATTATCTCAACCTGCTTTACCGCACACTGCATGACGTATCGGAATCGCCGCGTGCTGCTTTCGGAGGTACTGAGCGGGACCTTTCCGGGGTTGCCCTGGAGATTGAGTTCCAGCCACTACTGCAGAAGGTCAGGCGAAAGCGAGTCATCAGGGCGGCTGCCTACAACCGGAGGAGTCGACTGATACTCAAGCTGCTGGAGAAGTACCGGAATGAGGACTTCGGGGATAGCCGTCCCGGCGTGGTATGGGGTCCCTTACTACCGCGGGATGCTGACAAGCTGGTGGCTAACGAACAGACGCTGGTCCAGACCGGCATTCATTCCCGGCGTCGGGCGATGGATGAGCTTGGCGTTAGAGACCCGGAGGCGGAGTTTGGCCGGTGGCTTGAGGAGAGAGGGGCTATTCTTGAGATGAACCATAAACTCAACCGTAAACCGTCCAGGGGTGGAGTGAGGGAGAGAGATACTGATACCCCGGACAAAACCGGTGAGGAATAACTGGCAGGAGGTGGAACGTTGATGGACGAAGTGACGCTCGTCGACGACGAGTCGCAGGAAGCGAATCATGTGGGGCCAGGTACCGAAGACCATGACCCCGGGGAGACTGATGTGGCGGTTGGTGAAGAGGAATCCCGGGATGAGGTCGGTGAGCAGGTGACCCCACCTGCCGAGAGAGGAGAGGGGCTGGTGCTGGCAAACGCCCGCATCGTCGAGCTGGAGGAAACTGTCTCGGACAGGGATAGTGAGGCCGCCTCTCTGAAAAAGTACGTTGCCGAGCTTGAAGGGATGCTATCGAGCAGCAGGGACTCCCTGGTTGAGGCTGTGTCCAGGTACCGGGATATGGTCATACAGGCCAGTCCGGGAGTCCTGGAGGAACTCGTCAGCGGGGATAGCATCACATCGATAGATGAATCCCTCCAGAAGGCAAAGAATCTTATCGGCAAGGTGAGAGAGGGGTTGGAGGCTGAGGTCTCACTGGCGCGGGTTCCGGCGGGGGCTCCGGAGAGGCGTTTGCCGGACCTGTCGGCCCTTTCACCCCGCGAGAAAATTCAGTACGGAATAGGAGGTAACAAATAATGGCACTCACACTGGCAGAAGCAGCCAAGCTGTCCAATGACATGTTGCTGCAAGGGGTCGTGGAGACAATCGTCAAGGAGTCTCCAGTCCTGCAAAGGCTTCCCTTTGTGGAGATTGTGGGCAATGGCCTGACATACAACCAGGTGCTAACTCTTGCGATTCGATGCTCTTTATTGGAATTAATGCCTTGATCTCAATACGGTCTGCGTATGCCCAAAGCAGAGCTTGGACTCGGTCGAGCCAAGCTCTGCTTGCGACAGTGTGAAGCTCAGCCTCGTCCAGTGTCTCGGGTAGGTCCATTACCAGCATAGGTAAACCTTCGGTATACCCCCTTGCAACACATCTGAGTTGGCCTCGGTACAGCTCAAGCCGAAAACTCACATCCTCAAACTCGGCTAGCTGTTTCGGATCCAAGTTCTGTTTTACGCTTGCTAGTCTAGCCTCTTCAGCTTCTAGCTCATGTCGCATTAAATCGGTCTTCCCTGGGTCCAAACGTTTCACAACCCAATCTTCGGCTAGTCTTCCTAATTTCCCCGTCACCTCAGCTAGCTTCTCGGCCACTGGCTTTATTGCTTCCTCTAACTCAGTTTCCCTCACCGTAAGGCTAGTGATAGCATCTCTTAGTGTTCTTGCCATTGCCTCTGGGTTGCTCATGGCATCAGTGAGGCCCTTATAGACTTTGTGTTCCAGCAATTCGGCGTCGAGGATTAGTAACTGGCATCTGTGGTTATCTGTAGCTTTAGTCTCGAGTCGTCTACCGGGGCATGAGTAAACTCGGCGACCTTTAGTGCCATGCGAGTATGAGCAACTCAATATGCGACCGCAAAGCCCGCAATGAATCATGCCCTGCAATAGCCACTGCGAACCTTCACGACGATGCAGGTGTGGATTCGCATGGCGTCTTTCCTGGG
>DAOUVG010000284.1 GCA_030667735.1 Dehalococcoidales bacterium | reverse complement strand
TGCTCCTGTTCAGCAGGTTGGGTCAGACTCGCATTTTCATCCTGCTCCTGTTCAGCAGGTTGGGTCAGACTCGTGTTTTTATCCTGGTCCTGCTTATCAGGTTGGCCCTGGTTATTATCTTTACCCCGGGCCCGTTCGTCAACTTGCCTGAAGAATTCTTCCAGAAAGTCGTGGGTATCTTCGACAGTATCTTCGTCAAACACCCTCTTACCTTTGGTCTCACCATCCTGGCCCTGGTCTTTGCCCTCACCCTGGGCTTTTCCGTCAGACTTGCTATTATGCTGCTGGACACCTTCACTTCCCTGTTCCTGCTCCATGCCTTGAGTGGGCCCGTCGTCCTGAATCTGACCGGGTGATTCTGATTGCATTCGCCTTTCTTTAACGGCTTCAGGCTCCACTATATTCTCCGGCGTCTCGTCCCCAAGCGGCTCGGTTCCGACTACTTCACCACCGGAAATCAGGCTGTCCCCGATATTCAGATTGAAGCGTATGAGCCATCCACCATCGGCGTCTGCTTCGAGAGTACCGCTATGCTCGAAGACCAGCTTGCCATCAGATTGAGCCTCAATACTGAAGTTCGCCGTTCCCTGAGAGAGATACCGTAGAGCAACAACGTATTCACCGCCTATCGGATCAGGTACGGTTATGTGCTGGGTGCCTTCGGTCGGTGTTAAAGACAGGGAACCGGTAATCTGGTTGAACGACAGACCGGTTAGCAGAGTCCCGGTACTTGAACCGGTGGGGTCGCATAACGAGGCTACCGCTGGCATGTCAACTCTAATTACGAGCTCATTCCGGATGGCAGGCACTGTCTCTGGCAGCGATGGAGTGCTTCCCACCTGCACCTTGGCCTTCTTATTGGCTGGCAGGTATACTTCTTCATCCTGTGCAACCACACTAACCAGTCCCGAAGTTGTCGCAACCTCTGTCGCTCCATCTTCATCAACACTGGTGGAAAACAGGGTTCCACGCACTACGGCTGTTGCCGATGGTGTTTCAATCTCATAATGGGAACCTGAGCCTGCCATTTTCACCACACGACTCCATGTCCGGCCCAGCCATTGTTTCAGGGTAATCCTGACAGATTCATCCTGAGCACGCTCGACCTGCTGTATCTGCACGTCGGTCTCAGATTCGAGTTTTATAGTACTACCCTCAAAGAAAGTAAGTATCGCACTGGAATTTGCAGCCGTTCTTACCCGGTCGCCCACAGACAGGGTTCTGCCATCAGCACCCTGTTGCCAGCTTGTCTCTTCCGGAGCCTGTATCTCGATACTACCGCTCAATACACTCAGGGTACACTGAGATGCCAGGGCCGGGCTGGACCCCACGAGACTTAGCCCGCCGATGGCAGCACCAAGGACAAGGGATACGGTCAATGCTACCGGAATCACAGTCCTCTTCATTCCCGCTATATCTGTTAAAGCCCGCCGTAACCATTGATATCCGAGACCGAGAATGTCAAGCGGTGATGTATTTTGCTGGCGTCTCGCCGCCTGGGACTGCATATCCTCCCTGCGAATTCGTGCCAGCAGACGTGCACCGGACATGATCCTGAATGCTTCCGGTGCTTCTATCCTGGGAGTGGCAGAAATAGACGATGCCGTATGTAGCAACGGCTCAATCTTCGAACGCATACCAGGGTAATCAGCCAGGCAGGCCTCAACCGTCTCTCCGCAGACTATTCTTTTAATGCACTCGTCCAGCGTCTCTGCCATTTCTCTCGTCATCCCTGGGTTTACCTCTACTCGGTTTTTACTGCACCTTTCCAGGTAATTGTAGGGTGCATCCCGTAATCTGTTGCTTTATTATTAATACAATCGACCTGTGCAATTTGTTACACTTATCTTCTTCTTTTTCATTTTCTCGACTCTCCTGGCCCTGGAGACGGGTAAGGGGGGTTGTGGGCTGGTCTTGTTTCTTATCTTGCAGCGACAGGGAAGGACAACATTATGTGCTGTCTAGTACAGGTTGGAGTACGAACCGGTCAAGGCATGTAATCGATAACCGGGTGACCCTGATGACGTTTCCCTGTAGTTTGTGCGGCCGGAGCCGAGATCGGCACGAGCATATCCGCACGTGCCACAGTTATCGAAGCACCCAAGTCACTGGAGACCTCCTCAATTTCCTCGTTTATTTCTTTCTCCATTGCCGGGTCCATATGTACCACTATTACTCTTGGGATGTATCCCTTGAGTCGCCGGAATCCAGCGAGCATATGGTGAAGACCGGATGGAGTGAGGTGACCGGTATCGGCGGCAAGGGACGAATATCCGTCAGAGAAGGTTACCTCAGTTACAAGTATTTGTGGGCACAAGTCGCGCAAGCAGTCTATTGAAAATAGGCCGGTGTCACCAGTATAGAATACGGCGTTACCTCTGGAATCACTGACCTGATAGCCAACGGCATTCACTGAGTGGTTAACAGGGATAGCTATAACTTCGTACCCGTTAATAACCTCCGGTTCATATGGTCTCATTGTCTTGAATTGGAGCGTAGGACGCTCCCTGGGTATGTCTTGAAATCGTGGATAGATTTCTCCGTTGAGCAAATGAGCCTCAATCATGCTGCGGACTTTAAGACTGGAGTAGACCTTGATTATGGTACGTTCGCGATGAAGATTCAGTGCAATGGCTGGAATATCCCTGATGTGGTCAAAATGTGCATGTGTAAGGAGGATAGCCTCGAGCTTTTTCTGGGCTGAAATGGTAAGACATGAGGTCAGGCTGCCTGCGTCAATCGACAGGACATCATCAATAAGCAAAGAAGTGCATTTGGTAGTTGTCGTCTCCCTGTTGTGTGCACCCAGAACACGAAGTTCCATCATATTCCTTCCCTTCTTCCTC
>DAOUVG010000050.1 GCA_030667735.1 Dehalococcoidales bacterium | reverse complement strand
GCCCACACCCTGCCAGGAAAGTTCGATCTGCCGCGGGTTCACACGGCATTTCTCGGCAGTGATGATGGCCTCTATTCTGGATACGGCGGCATCAATCTCGCCTTCACGGTTCACCACTACATAGTCGAACAGGTGCAACTGTTGCGTCTCTTCTTCGGCGGTCCTGAGACGCACCGCCAGTTGGTCAGGTGATTCTGTAAGCCGCTGCTCTAACCGGTTACTGAGCGCCTCAAACGATGGGGCGGTAAGAAAGATAAACACGGCCCGGGGAGCAATTCGCCTGATTGTCGCCGCACCCTGTACGTCTATCTTAATAATTACGTCTTCTCCCCGGTCCAGGGCTTCCTTTACCACCGCCCGGGGAACCCCGTACCAGTTACCGTAGACATTGGCGGATTCCATCAGCGCATTGCTATCCAGCATTTCATGGAACTTTGCTTCGGAGACGAAGAGGTAATCGACCCCGTCTTCCTCGCTTGGGCGTTGCAGACGTGTTGTCAGGGTAGTGATATAGCGGAGGGGATAGCCTGACTCTCTCAGCCTGATCAGTACCGCATCTTTACCCACCCCGGAAGGACCGGAGAGTACTATCAGGAGGGGGCTCTGCGGCCGGCCAGCAATAGACTTGCTCCTGTCAGGCTCTCCATTCATATCTTAACCCTCGTCTTCGTCTGTGGCCTCCTCGGACTGCGGAGCCTTAGGCTGGCTTGCCATTATCCTGCCTGCAATAGTCTCCGGCGCAAGGGCCGCCAGGATAATGTGCCCGCTGTCTGCGATGAGAACGGCCTTGGTTCTTCTACCGTTAGTCATGTCAATCAGCGTCCCCTTGCTCCGCCCCTCCTGTATCATCCGCTTGGTGGGCGCCGAGTTTGGCGAAGCTATAGCAACAACACGGTTCATCACCAGTATGTTGTTGAACCCAATATGAACGAGTTCAATGCTCATTACTATCACCTCAGAAGGTTTTGGTTTTCCCTTAATCCTATAACGGGGCCGGCCCACAAGGTAGTGAGCCGCACACGCAATCTACCATATAAAAGAAACGCCTGGCGCCGATAATACTATTGGAACGCCGGCGGAGTTTCCCATATGTTAAACCTTTTGGTAGCATCTAGGCAATAGCAAAAAGGCCTTGAACATCAGAAATTTTCATGATACACTACTGTTGGCCTGAAAAATCCCAAGGAGGTTTGCTGAAGTCAAGTATGCGTGAACGATTACAGCCAATCCTTGAACCATACCGGGGACACCGCGAGTCCTTAATCCCCGTCCTACAGAAGACACAGGCAGAACTGGGCTATCTCCCTGAAGAAGCTATTTCAGAGGTAGCCCATTTCTTGGGCATGTCCAGCAGCGAGATATACGGGGTTGCCAGTTTCTACTCCCAGTTCCGTTTCGAACGACAGGGTGAGCACGCCGTGCGGGTGTGCCAGGGTACCGCCTGCCACGTTCGGGGAGGACGGCGTATCATGGAAGCCGTCTCGCAAGAGCTCGGAATAAAACCCGGAGGGACTACCGAAGATTATCGTTTTAGTCTGGAGAAGGTAGCCTGCTTCGGGTCCTGTGCACTTGCCCCGGTCATGGTGGTAGATGACGCAGTATACGGAAGATTGACCACGGTCAAGACCCGGCAGATACTGGCAGAAAAACAAACGGCCTGACAATATGGCCGCAGATATCTATCCGTATAGAGAAGCGGTGAGAGTATGACTTTTAACGAGTTTCGCCAGCAGGCGATAGCGGAGTGGAAAACACTACAGGAAAGTGATAAACCCCGAATCCTGGTCGGCATGGCTACCTGTGGTCGCGCCGCCGGGGCCGGGGGTATTATCAATATCATCAAGGAAGAACTGGCCCGCCGGCAAATAGATGCCACGGTAATTGAGGTCGGTTGCTTCGGTTTCTGCTACGCAGAACCACTGGTAGACATTATCAAGCCGGGTAAGCCCCGCATCTGTTATGGTAATGTCACCCCGGAGATTGCCCCCCAACTCATCGAAGACTACCTCGTCAACGACAATCCGCGCCCGGACCTGGCAATGGGTACTCTGGGTGAAGAGACAATTGAGGGTATCCCCAAACTCATTGACCTTCCCATTCTCAAACCACAGGTACGCATATCGTTACGTAATTGCGGGCATATTGACCCCGATAACATTAAACAGTACATAGCCAACGACGGCTACAGCGGACTGGAGAAGGCACTGTCGATGACCTCCAAAGAGGTCGTCGACGAGATTATGAAGTCCGGACTGAAGGGAAGAGGGGGGGCTGGGGCCTCCACCGGTTTCAAATGGGAGCGCCTCCTGGAAGCCCCAGGCGATGAGAAATACCTTATCTGCAACGCTGACGAAGGCGACCCCGGGGCTTTCATGGACCGGTCACTCCTGGAGAGTGACCCGCATGCCGTACTGGAAGGTATACTCATCGGTGCCTATGCTACGGGGGCGAAAACTGGCTTCATCTACTGCCGAGCCGAGTATCCCCTGGCAATCCACAGACTTGAGACGGCGATGAAGCAGATGGAGGAATGCGGCCTCCTGGGAGATAACATCCTCGGTACTGACTTCAGCTTCCACCTGGAGATTAAAGAGGGAGCCGGCGCGTTCGTCTGCGGCGAGGAAACTGCCCTGATGATGTCAATCGAGGGCAAGCGCGGGATGCCCCGTCCCCGGCCACCCTTCCCCGCCCAGTCAGGCCTGTGGGGCAAACCGAGTAACGTCAACAACGTCGAGACCTGGGCGAACGTCTCTGCAATCCTCCAGCGGAACGCGGAATGGTACGCACAGTATGGCACGGAGACCAGCAAAGGCACCAAGACCTTTGCCCTGGCCGGTAAGGTGGTTAACACCGGCCTTATCGAGGTACCGCTGGGCATTACCCTGGGTGATATCATTTACGGTATTGGCGGGGGTATCCCTGACAATAAACGCTTCAAAGCAGTCTTGACCGGAGGCCCGTCCGGAGGCTGCCTCCCGGCAAGTTCGCTCGATATTCCAGTTGACTACGAGTCGCTCACCAAGGCCGGCACAATAATGGGTTCCGGGGGAATGGTGGTTGCCGATGAAGACACCTGCATGGTGGATATGGCCAGGTTCTTCCTGACATTCACCCAGGATGAGTCCTGCGGTAAATGTATACCCTGCCGTATCGGTACCAGGCAGATGCTGGATATCCTGGAACGAATATCCCGGGGTAAGGGGCAGCCAAGTGATATCGACCTTCTGGATAAGCTGTCCCAGATTATTAAGTCCACCGCTTTGTGTGGCCTGGGGCAGACTGCTCCCAATCCAGTGCTGACGACGATTCGCTACTTCCGTGAGGAATACGAGGACCACATCAATAAAAAACGATGTGAAGCCGGCGTTTGCCGGACGCTGGTCAAGGCCCCGTGTCAGAACGCCTGTCCGGCAGGAATAGACGTACCGCGCTACATCAGGGCTCTCAGCGAAGGTAAACCAGAGGTAGCCACGGCTGTTATACGGGAAAGAGTGCCATTCCCGGCAGTGCTTGGCTACGTCTGTGTACATTTTTGTGAGACTAAGTGTCGCCGCGCCCAGCTTGATGACGCGGTTGCGATAAGGCAATTAAAACGCTATGCTGCCGACCGGGACGATGGTGCATGGAAGAAGAATATAAAGAAAGCACCACCCACCGGGAAGAAAGTGGCGGTTGTTGGCTCCGGTCCGGCCGGACTGACGGCCGCTTACTACCTGGCAAAGCAGGGCCACGCCGCCACCGTATTCGAAGCGGCACCAAAACCGGGCGGTCTGCTGCGATACGGTATCCCCGAATACCGGCTACCCAACGAGATTGTGGATAAAGAGATAAGCGATATTGAAGAGGTCGGCGTTGAGATAAAGACCAGTAGCCCGGTCGAGAGCCTGAAGACTGTCTTTAGCCAGGGCTATGACGCTATTTTCCTGGCCACCGGAGCCAGCAGCAGCCGGAAGATGGGTATCCCCAACGAAGACGCCCAGGGAGTGATGCATGCCCTCAACTTCCTCGAGAAGATAAACGCCGGAGAGAAGGTTGATATCGGCAAGCGTGTGGCCGTTATCGGTGGTGGTAATGCCGCAATTGATGCCGCCAGGGTAGCCCTGCGTCTTGAAGCTGAGGAAGTTAATATCATCTACCGTCGTTCCCGTGACGAGCTACCGGCTCTGGCTGATGAAATTGAGGAAGCCGAGCAGGAAGGAATCAAGCTCAATGTCTTGGCAACACCGAGTAGGGTAATCACTGAGAACGGCCGAATGACCGGCCTGGAATGTATCCGCATGGAACTCGGCTCACCGGATGCCTCGGGACGCCGGCGCCCGATACCGATAGAAGGCTCCGAGTTTATCGTAGATGTTGATAACGTTATTATCGCAGTCGGACAAGAGGTAAATCGGTCAACCCTGCCGACTGAGCTTGAGTTTACCAGCTTCGGAACGCTGACGGTAGACCAGGAAACCTTACAGACTAACATCAACGGTGTTTTCGCCGGGGGTGATGTCGTTTCCGGTCCGGCCGATGTCATTTCCGCTATTACCACCGGCAGGGAAGCAGCCTGCTCGATTGACCGTTTTCTCGGTGGTGATGGAGACATTGATGAGGTGCTGGCACCGCCCGAAGGTGTACCGGAGCCGTTTAATGTTGAGCAAGCCGAAGGTGAACAACACCGCATCCCGATGAAGCTGCTTGGGTTTGAGAAAAGGCATAAGTGCTTTGCTCTGGTAGAGCTTGGTTATGAGAACAGAGAAGCGGTTGAGGAAGCAGACCGCTGCCTGAGGTGTGACCTGGAGGAAGTGGACTGAGCGTACCGCTTGTAACTTCAGTTCGTTATTCGATAGCAAAGGAAGTCAGCTGCAATGGGTGATATCACGCTAACAATCGATGGAATCGAAACCAGGGTAAGCGAAGGTATGACTGTACTGGAGGCAACCCAGCAAGCCGGTATTTACATACCGACGCTATGCTACCATCCGGACCTGGCCCCTTATGGCGCCTGCCGCCTGTGTATTGTCGAGATTGAGAAAATGCGAGGCCTACCCACCGCCTGCACCACCCCGGCCACGAATGGTATGGTGGTACAGACAAACACCCCGCAGATTCAGGAGTTCCGGCGGGGTATTCTGGAGCTTCTGCTATCCGAGCACCCTCACCCCTGCCTTACCTGCTGGCGCCGGGATAAGTGCGGGCCATTTGACATCTGCCTGCGTAACGTAGACGTGACACAGCGCTGTGTCCTCTGCCCTAACAATGGGAACTGCGAGCTGCAGGAAGTAGTTGACTATGTAGGTGTTGAGACCGTGGACCTCCCGTTTACTTCCCGAGGGCTTCCCATTGACCGAGAGAACCCGTTCTTCGAGCGGGACTACAACCTGTGCATCCTGTGCGGACGCTGCGTCCGGGTATGCCAGGAGGTACGGGGTGTCGGCGCAATAGCCTTTACCTCCCGTGGTAGTGAAACTCTGCCCGGTACCGCGTTCGGGCGGCTGCTGCGGGATTCCGACTGCAAATATTGTGGTGCCTGCGTTGACGTCTGCCCCACCGGGGCACTGGTCGAGCGTAACCGTAAGTGGGAAGGCGCACCGGACAGCAAGGTGGCAACCACCTGTCCCTACTGCGGTGTCGGGTGTCAGCTTGAGCTGGGACTCAAGGACGGCAGGATAATGGAGGTCACCCCACTGCGGGAGAACGATGTTAACCGTGGGCAGGCCTGCGTTAAGGGTCGGTTCGGCATTCCTGAGTTCGTCCACCATACGGACCGGTTGACAACCCCTCTGGTAAAGAAGGATGGCGCCTTCCAGGAAGCCACCTGGGATGAAGCCCTGGAACTGGTGGCCAGCAAGCTTTCCGGCTTCAAGAAAGAAGAAGTGGCCGTGATGTCCTCGGCTAAGTGCACCAACGAAGACAACTATGTTGTCCAGAAGTTCACCCGGACGGCATTCGGCCATAACAACGTGGACCACTGTGCACGTCTCTGACATAGCCCCACCGTGGCCGGTCTGGTCACGACGTTCGGCAGCGGAGCCATGACCAACTCCATCCGGGAAATAGGGGATGCAAGCTGTATCCTGGCAATCGGTACCAATACCACCGAAGCCCACCCGGTAATCGGGCTGGAGATAAAGAGGGCTGTCCGTCGCGGGGGCAAGCTGATAGTTGCCAACACCCGTGAGATTGAGCTAGTGTCCATAGCCGATATCTGGCTGCGCCACCGGCCAGGCACAGATGTAGCCCTGCTCATGGGAATGGCGCGGGTGATAGTGGACGAAGGCCTGCATGATACCGCCTTCATTGAGGAACGCTGCGAGAACTTTGATGCCCTCAAGGAATCCCTCAAGAAATTCGACCTTGATTTTGTAGCCAAAACCACCGGCATACCTTCCGGGAAAATAGTCGAAGCGGCCCGCATGTATGCCCAGAATAGCCCGGCGGCTATCCTGTACGCGATGGGCATCACCCAGCACTCCCACGGCACGGACAACGTTATCGCAACTGCAAATCTGGCCATGCTCACCGGAAACGTGGGCAAACCGTCTTCCGGTGTGAACCCTCTGCGGGGCCAGAACAACGTCCAGGGTGCCTGTGACCTCGGGGCACTGCCCAACGTGTACCCCGGTTATCAATCAGTCGCTGATGCGGCTATCAAGGAAAAGTTCGAGAAAGCCTGGGGCGCTGAGCTAAGCGACAAGCCGGGACTCACCATCACCGATATGTTCGCTGCCGCCGATAGGGGTGAGATAAAAGCGATATACGTTGTCGGTGAGAACCCACCGCTGAGTGAACCGGATGCACTCCATGCGATAGAGACACTTAAGAAGCTGGACTTCCTGGTTGTACAGGATATCTTCATGACCGAGACCGCGGAACTAGCGGACGTGGTACTACCCGCAGCCAGTTTCGCCGAGAGGGACGGCACCTTCACCAACACCGAGCGAAGGGTACAGCGGGTCCGTAAGGCACTTGACCCGCCCGGGGATGCCAGGTCGGACTGGTGGATTACCAGCCAGATTGCTCAGAAGATGGGCATGAAGGGGTTCGACTTCATAAGCTCCTCGAATATTTTCGACGAGATTACCAGCCTGACGCCGAGCTACGGTGGCATCTCCTACGAACGGCTCGAAAATGGCGGCCTGCAGTGGCCCTGCCCTGATTCAGAGCACCCGGGTACCCCCATCCTCCATACCGCACAGTTCGCCCGGGGCAAAGGTCACTTCGTACCACTGGAGTACAGGGAATCGGCCGAGCTACCGGACGACGAGTACCCGCTCCTGCTGACCACCGGCCGGAGCCTGTATCACTTCCATACCGGAACTATGACTCGGAAAGTGAAGGACCTCAATAACCTTCTCGGGGAAGGACTGATAGATATCAACCCGGTAGATGCTGAGAAACTGAGTGTCTCCGATGGAGAACTCGTGAAGGTCACCTCACGGCGGGGGAACATCACCGCACGGGCGAACGTGACCGAGGTTTCAGACGAAGGCGTGGTCTACATGAACTTCCACTTCGCGGAAAGCTCGGCGAATGTACTCACCAATCCGGTGTTCGACCCGGTGGCCAAGATACCGGAATTCAAGGTGTGCGCCGTAAAGGTCGAGAAGAACTCCCACTAGAAAGACCATAGTATACATACCGGGCGCACCTGGTCACCGCCGTGTGCACCTGTTTGGGAGACTGAAGTTGTACCAGATACTATCCAGGCAAACCCTGGCACCAAATATCCACCAGTTTGAAATCGCCGCGCCCAAGGTAGCCAAAAAGGCCCTGCCGGGGCAGTTTGTCATCCTCATGGTTGACGAGAAGGGTGAGCGTATCCCGCTTACCATCGCCGGATGGGACCGGGAGAAAGGCAGCATCACCATCGTCTTCAACGAGGTAGGCACCACCACACACAAACTGGCCGACTTGCAGGCCGGCGAAGCTATCTTCAGCTTTGCTGGGCCGCTGGGCGTACCTGCGGAGATAGACAATTTCGGCACCGTAATTACCGTAACCGTAGGCTACTCCGTGGCCACCATCGTACCTGTGGTGAACGCCCTGAAGGAAGCCGGAAACAAGGTTATCGCCATTATGCGAGCGCCAACCAGCGATACCATTTTCGGTGAGGAACGCCTGGGGAGTATAACTGACCGGCTCGTGGTGGTTACCGGCGACGCTTCACCAGACGGTACCGGTTTCGTACTAAAACCGCTCGAAGAAACCCTTAAAAATGAGCCCGTAGACCGTGTTATTACCATCGGCCCGGTGTGTGTCATGAGACTGGTGGCAGCAACGACTCGCCCCTATGGGGTCAAGACGATTACCAGCCTGAACCCGATAATGGTTGATGGCACCGGCATGTGCGGCTGCTGCCGCGTGGCCGTAGGCGACGAGATAAAGTTTGCCTGCGTGGACGGACCGGAGTTTGATGCGCACGAGGTGGACTGGAACTCGCTACTGGCCCGCCGGTGCACCTACGCCAGCACCGAGCAGACGCTGGCACGATACCGGTGCCTCGATTGCGCCCAGTGGTAGTCCGGGGAGAG
>DAOUVG010000280.1 GCA_030667735.1 Dehalococcoidales bacterium | reverse complement strand
GTACTTCACTGCCCGATGGCGGAGAATAAGGTTCTTCAACATCCTGTTGCGACGGAGGTCAAGGTAGCGATACTTGAGACGCAGGTTCTCATCGACATCTATATCCCTGTTTATGTAAAACGGTGGGGTCTCCGATGTATTCAGAATGACGGTGCTATCGACAATCACCTCTACTTCGCCGGTAGGCATCTGGATGTTCTCGGTACCGGCGGGACGCAGTGCTACCTCACCGGTGACCTGGACTACGTATTCACTACGCATGTCGCTTGCTGTTCCGTGGCTGGAGGGGGACACATCCGGATTGAAAACAATCTGCACCAGCCCCTCACGGTCTCGCAGGTCAATGAAGATAAGCCCGCCATGGTCCCGACGTCGGTCGACCCAGCCGGCCAGTGTTACCTTGCTCCCAACGTGCTCTTTTCTGATTTCACCGCAATTGTGAGTCTTAAGCAATCCATTCTCCCGGGCAAAATGAGAATACGGACAAGTTGAGTCTATCTAAGCTAAGTATAGCTTACGGGACGTACGTCCTTCAACCTGTCACGCTTGTGTAAAGTATCAACGCAGCCGACCCTAAGGTCGGCTGCGCCTATTCCTCCCTGTATTCAGATGAAAGATGGGATTCGGAGTAAATCCATCTATTTCTTATAGATAAGGATATTACAGCCGCCAACACCCACGTTGTGCTGCAGGCCTACCTTGGGATTTCCCGGCACCTGCCTCGGGCCGGCATCACCCCTTAGCTGGTGGACAATCTCTATTGCCTGAGCAATACCGGTCGCCCCCATCGGATGCCCCCGACTCTCCAGCCCGCCATCGGTATTCACCGGCTTATCACCATCGATGTCCGCCCGGCCTTCCCAGATAAACTGGCCGCCTTCACCGGTAGGACAGAACCCTAGCTCCTCCACGGCAAAGACCTCACCGGCACTGAAGGCATCGTGCACCTGGCAGACATTAATGTCCTCGGGACCGACTCCGGCCCTCTCGTAGGCATCCTTACTCACCATGGCAACGAATCCCTCGGCAACATCACCACCAATCCCCACCGGACTGTAGACCGGGGTGCCGCTGCCCCAACCGGCAATAGTTATCGGCTTACCACGGAAGCGGTGCGCTACCTCTCTGGCACATATCACTGTCGCCGCCGCTCCATCACTGGACGGGGAACACTGGTACAGGGTGAGTGGGTCGGCAATCATGCGTGCATTGAGCACCTCTTCCAGTGTAACTGGTGACTGGTACTGGGCATAGGGGTTCAGGGCCCCGTTCTTGTGACTCTTCACCGCTACCTGGGCATACATCTCCCGGGTGGAGCCGTACTCACTCATGTGCCGTCTGGCCCTCATGGCATACTCCCCGGGCATGATGCCCAAACCCATCAACTGCGAGTAGCTTGCCGAGGCTTCGCTCATCGGTGCTCCCAGCAGACCCCGTTGCATCTTCTCCACCCCAGTGCACATGGCAACATCGTAGAGGCCGGCACCTACCACCCAGGTGGCTACCCGGATGGCCGTCGAGGCACTGGCGCAGGCTTTCTCCACGTTGTCAATGAGGATACCGGTCTGGCCCAGTTCACCGAAAACGTACTGGCCGGTACCGGTGACCGACTGCACCCGGCCGCTGAAACCAACCTCGATATCCTTGAATGTACATCCGGCGTCTTCAAATGCAGCCAGGGCAGCCTCACGCACCAGGTCACCCGGACTCTTGTCCGGCCAGCGGCCGAACTTGTGCATCCCGATACCGACTATGCAGACTTCTCTCATGTTCTTCCAGGCTTCAAGAGTACTCATGCCTTCTTCTCCTCCGAAACACTTCTGTTACTTCTTTACAATACGGAACTTATTCACTATCAGGTCGTTGCCTTCGTCGTCTTCTCTGACCTTCTCAAAGTAGACTTCAATAGGCGCACCCACTTCCACAGAATCCAGATTACCGGTGACTACCCCGTGAGTCTGGCATCCCTCTTCCAGGGCTACGATAACAATCGCATACGGTACCTGAACCACGGAGAATGGAAGCTGCTGGTGGACAATCGTGTAGCTATATACCGTGCCCTTACCGCTCAGAGCCGCCGGTTCCATTTGCTGCTCCATACAGTTGAGGCAGATGACTCTCGGAGGTGAGAAGTATTTACCGCAGTTACCACACTTGCAGCCAACAAGATATGGTTCTGCCTTGGGGTCCTCCGGTATGATAAACCCTGCCCGCCTCAAGGGGAGCCGTTTTTTACCGGCTGTAGCTTCACTCATCATAATTCTCCTTTCTGACCTTACCTGGACACCTAGCCCTTATCCCCGGAAGAGGTAACGGCTTCTACTTATCCGGGAACTCCTGCTCCGGTCTCACCAATTATAGCAATACCATCTATCGCCGTCCAATTGACCGGTATTGCGATTAAAATCTCTCGTTGGTACCGATAATCTCAATCAGCATACCGTGGGCACTCTTGGGATGAATGAAACGGCGTGCGAGCACCTTCATTCCCTTCTCGTCACAGAGCTTGAAGACCTCCTCCGGGTCGTCCACCTGCAGGCTGTAGTGGTGGATTCCTTCGCCGCGACTGCTGATATACCGCTCGATAAGGCCACCCTGTCCTCTCGGCTCGAGAAGCTCGAAAAGACTATCACCAATCTTGACCATGCGTGACAGGAACTCCGGGGTCTCAAGGCCACGCTCGCCGACGAACTCCGCCCCGAACATCTCCTTGAGAAATTCTGCCACCGTGTCAATATTCTGCACTGCAATCCCTACGTGATGTATACCTTGTATCATATACCCTCCTTCTGTCTTGCTGAGACGGCTGACTGCACATCGCCAACCCTGCTATGTTACCGGTGTAAGATACCGGGCATTCTCCTGCCTCCTGAGAATGGCGATAGACC
>DAOUVG010000311.1 GCA_030667735.1 Dehalococcoidales bacterium | reverse complement strand
ACCAGAGTCAAACCTTTCTCTGCTACCGCTCTGGTCAACTCGGCAATCTCCTTGCGATGCAACAGCAGCTTTCGGGGTCTCATTGGCTCATGGCTCAGGTAGCTGCTGTCCTGGTACCGGGCGATGTGCGCGTTGCGCAGCCACAGCTCACCGTTGTCCGGCCGGACATAGGCATCACCCAGGCTGACCCTGCCGGCGCGGATGGACTTAATCTCCGAGCCGGTAAGTACTATCCCCGCTTCTACGCTATTCAGGATATAGAAGTTATGGCGCGCTTTGCGGTTGCTGACTATCGTTTTCTCACTCATTGTTCTACTTAAATGATAGCACAATGATAGCGCGACATAAATATGTCGCGGGGGACATGAATGTTGCCCTGACCATGAGTAAGTGTCAGCGGGAGCCCCAGGACCTAGACAAAGGACATGCCGCCATCAACGTTCATGGACTGACCGGTGATGTTCTTTGCCTCCTCCGAGACGAAGAAGGCCACGGCATTGCCGATATCTTCTGCGGTCTGCTCCCGTCCCAGGGGGACTCCGGGTATCAGGGTCTTCTCAAAGAACTCGCGGGACGTCCAATTCTCAGCTCCGGGTATATTCTTGGAGAGTTCAGTGCCGCCCCTCTCCCAGAGCGGGGTGTAGATTATGCCCGGAAGGACGCAGTTGACATTGATGTTGTCCCCGGCCAGGTCTCTGGACAGCATTCTGGAGTAGTGAACGATGCCCGCCTTCATGGTGGCATAGCAGACCAGCGTTCCCGAAGGGCTGGTGGCACTCGCCGACGATATGTTGACGATTTTACCACTTTTCTGGGCGACCAGGTGACGAATGACGGCGCGGCACATCAGAACGGTGGTCTTCAGGTTGAGGTCATAGCAGCCGTCCCACTCGTCTTCACCCCGGTCGGCAATACGCAGACCCCGCTCTGATAGCGAGGACATTCCGGGGTAGCCACCGGCGTTGTTGACCAGGATATCTATCCTGCCGAAGAAATCCAGCACCTCCTTAACAGCCCTTTCCACCTGGTCGTTATCGGTAAGGTCGGCCTCCACTGCCAGGGTTTTTCTACCCGTGGCTTTCACTTCGTCGGCTGCCTTTCGTGCGCCGTCCCCGTTGATGTCGACGATTGCGATGTCGGCTCCATCGCGGGCCAGACAGTCAACAATACCCTTGCCCAGTCCTTGAGCTCCTCCGGTAACGATTGCTACCTTGTTTTCCAGCGTGGTGAACTTCATATAGCCTCCTTCCTTCGTTTATGACCTCCGTGCAGTACAACTCTTCTGCCAGTATAAGGAGTATGCCAGTCTCCTGCAAGAAAAGGATAGCGGCAGCTTCATTGAAGCTGCCGCCAGAAACGCATGGCATACTGATGAAGTGTCTAGAGTGCTTCCAGTACCAGTTCAGCGATGTCTTTGCATTCGATAACTTCTTCCTTGTTCATGGTGACGATGCTATCTTTGAAGTTGGCGATACAATAAGGGCACACCGCAGCCAGGACACTGGCACCGACATCTGCTGCCTGCTCCAGCCTGATATCGGAAAACCTTTCGCCCTTCTTGGTCTCCGCCCATATACGACCGCCGCCACCCCCGCAGCACAGGCTATCCTCATGGTGGTTGGCCATCTCTACCAGTTCCACGCCGGGGATGGCCTGCAGGACTGCCCTGGGCTCATCATAGATATCATTATGCCGCCCCAGGTAGCAGGAGTCATGGTAGGTGATGGTCTTCTTAAGCTCCTTCGTAAACTCCAGCCTTCCGTCTTTGATTAACTCGGCAAGAAACTGGACGAAGTGTACCACTTCATACTTGCCGTCCAGTTCGGGGTACTCATTCTTAAAGGTGTGGAAGCAGTGTGGCGATGCGGTGATTATCCTGGTGACCCCGGCTTCGTTGAACAGGCCGATGTTGCTCTGGGCCAGGCTCTGGAACAGGCTCTCGTTACCGGCCTTGCGGACACTCTCGCCGCAGCAGGACTGCTCCGGGCCCAGTATGCCAAAGTCAACGTTGGCCTTCTTCAGAATCTCCACTGTCGCCCGGGCCGCCGGCTGTAACTGCGGGTCGTAGGCATTGTAGCAGCACGGCATGTAGAGTATTTCCATCCCTTTGGTGAAGGTCTTCACCCCGAGGTCTCTTGTCCAGTCGTTGCGCTTTTCCCGGTCTTCTCCCTGCGGGTTGCCCACGCCGGAGATGTTCTTCGACGTTATCCGCAGCGAATCAGGGATACCACCGATACCGAGCTCGGTGATTGCCCTGCGGAAGGAGCGCCAAACGTCGATAATCTCCACGCCGCGGGGGCACCGCTTGACACAAGCATTGCAGGTCACGCACAGCCACATATCGTCGTCTTCGAAGTCGGGCAGACCCAACTGCGCCTGGTGCATTGTCTTGCGGACGAGGAAGCCTCTAACCAGGTTCCACGGGCAGGTACCGGTGCAGAGGCCGCACTGGTAGCACAACTTGGCGACATCGCCGCCTTCTTCCTTGATGATGTCTACAGCTTCCTGGAACGGTGCTACTGCTTGCATCTTGGGTTTCCCCCTT
>DAOUVG010000300.1 GCA_030667735.1 Dehalococcoidales bacterium | reverse complement strand
GGAGAACAGCTTCTTGACAGACTGGAGTCTGCCAGCCAGGGTGATGGGGGCACGTCAATCGGTAGTACGCTAGCTGACCGTCGGCTTGCTGCTCAGGCTAATAGTCTGAAGAGCCTGGCTGACCTGGAAATACAGACAAGCAATGTACAGCCGAGCCTGGTAGTTGAACCCGACCTGGCCAAGATGATGACCCTCGGATTAACCCCGGAGCAAATGAATCTATTGCAACAGGAATTCATGCTAATGGTCCGGGGGACGACTGTTGCCGCGGCAAATATAGACGGCACCAATTACGAAATATTCCTCAAAGGTATTATGGAGGATATAACCACCGCAGAGATAGCGCAGGGTCTGATGGTCAGTGCTCCCGTTCCAATTCTTCTCAATAGTATCGCTACCGTGGAGATGGGAGAACGGTTGACCAACATCCGGCGCTACGACCAGAAGATATCCGCAACCATCACAGGCACCATAGGTCAGGAGAATATCGGGGCAGTTAACATGGCCATCCAGTCTGAGATTGATTCCATGGCTTTCCCATTTGGTATCGAGACAAGCATGGGCGGCATCGCAGAAGAAATGCAGGAGAGTTTCTCCTCCATGTTCATGGCCATAGGCATTGCCATCGTACTGGTCTATGTGGTACTGGTGTTGACTTTCCGTTCCCTGCGCAACCCCATAATCATAATGGTAAGCTTACCCTTAGCGTCAATCGGTGCCCTGCTTGGACTGTTAATCACCGGGAATACACTGGGGGTTACGGGCCTTATGGGTGTACTGATGCTGGTCGGTATTGTTCTGACCAACGCCGTCGTCCTGGTAACCGTCGTAGAGCAGTTGCGTAAGACGGGGCTGGATGACATAGAAGCCATAGTACAGGGAGGTCAGACCAGGCTCCGCCCTATTCTGATGACTGCGATAACCACAATGATAGCGATGCTGCCGTTGGCATTTGGAGCGGGTGAAGGGGTGTTGATGGCTGCCGAACTGGCCACGGTGGTCATCGGCGGACTGTTCAGTTCCACACTGCTGACATTGCTGGTCATTCCCGTGATATACGCCATGACGCATCGGGTACGCCACAGTGATAGTGCCGCTGTATCAACATCCGACAGCCAGCAGGTTAATCCATAACCGATAGTGTCATTCGCGTTTCCGGTAGAGCCTTGCTCGGATGGGACAGGCCTTCAAATGTTGGCTGATATCCCTCACGAAGATAGTGTATATTATATTTAGTCGCTGACTTTGAATGCGGGTTATAGCAGGTACTATGAGTCAGTGATATAAGACATGATACAGAGGAGGTAAGATGGCACGAGTCAGTTTTATAGAAAAGGGCCAGGGGCACCCCATGGTCGAGGATCTCTATAAAAAGATAGAGACGAGGGGACAGCGGATTATCAATCTGTATAAAGTGCTGGGGCACTGCACGTTCGTCGGCCTGAACTGGCAGCGACTGGGTAATTCTCTGCTCAAGGGCGAGGAACTGCCTCCCAGGTTACGGGAACTGGCCGTGCTCCGTGTCGGTCACCTGACAGGTTCCAGGTATGAATTCACCCAGCATACCGGTATTGCACTTACGGCCGGATTGACCCGGGAGCAGGTTGATGCCATCCCGGACTGGCGGGATTCAACGGCGTTCAATGACGAAGAGCGCGCTATCCTG
The DNA here is from genome assembly GCA_030667735.1 of Dehalococcoidales bacterium. Taxonomy (GTDB): domain Bacteria; phylum Chloroflexota; class Dehalococcoidia; order Dehalococcoidales; family Fen-1064; genus DUES01. The sequence continues at coordinate 1,007 of DAOUVG010000300.1, read as the reverse complement.
GCCTATACCGATGAGGTTGAGCGGGACGTCAAGGTTAAGGACGAGACATTCGCCACCCTGCGCAGCTTCTTCAGCGAACATGTAGTTGTCGAACTAACTGTAGCCATAGGTTATTACGGCATGGTGAGCCGGTTTCTGGTCGCACTCGACGTCGAACTGGAAAGTTAGCCGCCCTGCCCTCGGAAGGACTGACAGTTACCGGGACTATGGCTTCAGGAAGCCCTTCAGCACCCTGAGGGCATTCAGTGTTACCCACTTGCTGGGACGGTCTTTCCGTTCGATACTGACCAGAAAACGGCCGTTGAAGGTGTTTTCCAGGAGCCACCGGCCCTGTTCGTCCTGTTTGGAAATAACCAGGTCCACTGCCTCCTGCATCCGTGGTTCGTGATAACCCAGCTTGAGCAATACCCCCAGGATTTCCAGGACGTCTATCTGCCACATCAGCGGGAACCCAAATCTCAGCCAACGCGGATTGGCAATCTGCTTGAGGTCGTGACTGCGCTTGTGCACGTGATGCCGGAGCAGGTATTCAGCACCATTCTCAATTGTGCTTTTCACTGCTTCGGTACTCCTGTCCGGCGGGATTTCCGCCAGTGCCCTGAGTGCCTTGACCACACCCATGTGACAGGTATGCTTTCCCCAGCAGTTCTTATATCTGTCGTACGGCCAGCCTTTGGGGGCTTCATCAGCAGCATCATCGAATCGCTGATACCTTGTTATCCAGTCAATCCCTTGCCATACTCTGGGGTCCTCAAGATACCCGAAACGAATCATACTCCAGACCATATTTGCCGTAAGGCACGGCATCACCATATCATGATTACCGGCGCCATCCTTCCCGGTGCTATGAGCAAAGCCTCCGCTCTGTGGGTCCTGCGAATTCTCCAGGATAAACTCGCAGGTCTTCCTGATACGCGGGTCTTCACTATCCGCGGCCAACTCGGCCAGGATAATTAGCTGCCATACCGTTCCCCTGTACTTGCTGCGGACGTAGAAGTCCTCGGGGT
>DAOUVG010000242.1 GCA_030667735.1 Dehalococcoidales bacterium | reverse complement strand
GCCACTCGTCCTGCCACGAATTGAAGCGACTGATAGTGCTCCTGTTAAAAAATAAAACTACGTATTTTAGGGCAAAATGTAGAATATATCGCAGTTAGGGAATACCCCGCCGTTGGGGGCCGTTCTGAAGCACAGGCTGCTATATATGGCCAGTTCCGGCAACCCCGGATGGAGACGGCACAGGTGAATGCGCCCGGTGTGCCGCAGGCGACAGATGTGCTCCCGGTTTGCCAATTCACGAAAAACGTGGGAAAATACCGTACAGGTGAGTGCGTTACTCACGCTGTAAGGAAGGGAGGATTGATGCAATATCGCGATTTTGGGAAGCTGGACTGGAAAGTAAGTGCGCTTGGTTTTGGTGCCATGCGGCTGCCGTTGAAGGATAAAGACCCGGCCGATGTCGACGAACCTGAGTCTATCCGCATGATACGGTATGCTATTGACCACGGCGTCAACTATTTGGACACGGCCTATATGTACCACGGTGGCCACAGCGAGGATATCGTTGGACGGGCACTGAAAGACGGCTACCGCGAGAAAATGAAGCTGGCAACGAAAATGCCCGTCCGGATGGCTGAATCGGCCAGCGATTTTGACCGCTTGCTCAATGAGCAATTGGAACGTCTTGGCACGAAGATTGATTTCTATCTGCTGCACGGGCTGAACAGGCAGAGTTGGACCAAGGTGCGGGACCTGGGTGTACTCCGATGGGCTGAGGGTGCAATGGCTGATGGCCGCTTTGATTACCTGGGGTTCTCTTTCCACGACAACCTTGAAGCCTTCAAAAGCATCGTCGACGATTACGATAACTGGACCCTCGGCCAGATACAGTACAACTATATGGATGTGGAATACCAGGCGGGCACCGAGGGTCTGAAATATGCTGCCGACAGGGGGCTGGCGGTAGTAGTTATGGAGCCGTTACGAGGCGGGAAGCTTGCCAGGGCACCAGAGCAGGTGGCCGGGGTGTGGGAAAGCGCTCCGCAGAAGCGTAGTGCGGTGGAATGGGCGCTGCAATGGGTCTGGGACCAGCCGGAAGTATCAATGGCCCTCAGTGGTATGAGCGCCATGGAGCAGGTACTGGAGAACGTGGATATCGCCAATCGTTCCGGGTTGGAGAAACTCACAATCGATGAACTGGCACTGGTTAGCCGGGCGCGGGAAGCCTATCGAGGGTTGAGTCCTGTACCGTGCACCAGTTGCGGTTATTGCCTGCCCTGCCCCAGCGGTGTGGATATCCCGCGCGTCTTCCAGATATATAATGAATCCATGATGTACGACGACCCCCGTACCGGGCGGTTCCGTTACCGCGGCCCCGGAGGCCTTAAAGAAGAGGAACGCGCCGACCAGTGTACCGATTGTGGAGAGTGCCTGGAAGCCTGTCCGCAGGAGATTCCCATACCGGACTGGCTCAAGAAGGCACACGAGTTGCTGGGACCGAAGGAGTAATTGCTCCGGTGGTTGGTGCAGCACTACCCGTTACTGATTTCAGCAGCAGTTGAGCGCTGTGGAAAGCAGCATACGTCCGGATGCTTATTTAGAGGAGATACACCTATGACAGCTAGCCTGAGTTCCTCGGTGATTATCGAAACCGCAGATACCGACCTGCGACAGAAGGTGGAGGGGATTATGGGAGCCTTGGCCCCGAAGACCTTCGCCGGTGCTACGGTACTGGTCAAACCTAACATGGTAGGGCCCTCAGCACCGGAACTGGGCCACACCACCCATCCCGAACTGTTGCAGGCCGTAGTACGTGCCTGTCTGGACCGCAATGCGAAGGTTATAGTAGGTGATAACCCGGGAGGTATCACCCGTAACTCCCGCAACGTGGCTGCCGCCACCGGTATCCTGGATGCTTCGGAAGGATGTTATACTTCTATCTCGGAACGTGTGGTAGAGAGAACAGGTATTGAGACCGGGTATAAACTGGTTATCTCCGGGGCGGTGCTGGAAGCGGACTATATTATCAACCTGCCGGTATTCAAGACCCACCTTGGTATGATAGTAACCGGTGCGCTGAAGAACACCTATGGCTACGTGGCAGGAGCCTGCAAGGCACGACTTCATCTCCAGGCCCGGAGTAACGAGGTGTTCGCTAAGGCGGTATGCGATGTCTTCCAGGTACGCCCCCCGGACCTCCACATCATGGATGCGATAACCGCTATTGAAGGAAATGGCCCGTGTCATGGCGGCCAATTGCGTAAGGTGGGTAAGCTTCTGTCCAGCACCGATGCACTGGCGCTGGATGCAGTCATGGCACGTATGATGGGAGTGGATCCCGGCCAGCTACCGGTGCAGGAACAGGCCCGGGTTCGGGGTCTGGGAACAATGGAGGAGTCGGAGATAGATATCCGGGGACAGTTCGAGGTTATTCCCGATTTCAGAATGCCGGTGACGTTTGCACCACAACCTGACCGGGAGAGCGCGGACGAACTGAAGAGTCTCTATCCGGGAGGCATGATGAAGGGCCGGGTCATGTCGAAACCGGTGTACCTTGAGGAGTTGTGTGTCAAATGCGGGGACTGCGTGGTGAATTGCCCCGCCGAGGCCCTCACTCTGGAACCGGAGTTCAACATCAGTGATGAGTGCATCGCCTGTTTCTGCTGCGTGGAGTTGTGCCCCGAGGGCGCTCTGGAAGTGCCGGATATCGATGCTTTCCGTCATTACTAGCAGAGTGCTGAACAAGGAGAGTCCGGAGAATGAGGAATGATGGCCGGGGCACCCTGCCTGACGGCTCAGTTTGCTGCGGCTGTCTGCTTCACCAGCTTCTTCGGGCTTTCGATAGTCACCAGCGGCAGTTCCACGGTGAATGTGGCCCCACCCATCTGGTTGTTGGCCGCGTATACCAGCCCGCCATGGTCGGTGACTATGCCGTAGCAGGTGCTTAGCCCAAGTCCGGTTCCCTTTACCTCGTGCTTTGTGGTGAAGAAGGGATAGAATACCTGGTTCAGGTTCTCGGCGGGTATACCAATGCCGCTATCAGTAATGGATACCTTCACCCACTCACCGTATACTGTCGAAGTGACCACTATCGTCCTGTTCCCGGATTCCGTCAGGGCTTCCTCTGCATTGATGATAAGGTTCATGAAGACCTGGGTGAGCTGAGAGGCATCACCTCTTACCGGCAAGGGACCATCCATGAGATTAGCGGTAACAGTGACATTTTGTACTGTCTGGGCATAGCGTCGCATGGACAGAACCCTTCCGATGACCCGGTGCAGGTCTATTCGCCGTTCCTTTGAT
>DAOUVG010000179.1 GCA_030667735.1 Dehalococcoidales bacterium | reverse complement strand
TAATTTTATGGTGCACATGGAAGAGGGGGCTGGTGCCTTCGTTTGTGGCGAGGAGACAGCCCTGATGATGTCTATTGAGGGTAAGCGGGGAATGCCAAAGCCAAAACCTCCATTCCCCTCTCAGTCGGGTCTGGGTGGTCAACCCACTATTATTAATAACGTAAAGACATTAGCCTTAGTGCCCGTCATTATTGAACGAGGTGCAGAGTGGTTTGCCGGTATTGGCACGGATAGAAGCAAAGGTACGGCTGTATTTGCTCTCAGCGGCAAGGTTACCAACAGCGGCCTGGTAGAAGTGCCAATGGGTACCCCTTTATCCCGCATTATTATGGATATTGGTGGCGGTATTCCAGGGGGCAAGCGTTTCAAGGCAGTGCAGACCGGAGGCCCATCGGGAGGCTGTATCCCGACTCGCCTGATTGACACGTCCGTGGACTACGAGTCGCTGGCCGGACTGGGCTCGATAATGGGCTCCGGCGGTATGGTGGTCATGGATGAGGCTACCTGCATGGTTGAAATCGCCAGATTTTTCCTCAATTTCGTCCAGTCCGAGTCCTGCGGGAAATGCACGCCCTGTCGTTTGGGGACAAGGCAGATGCTGGAGATTCTGACCAGAATCACAGATGGCAAAGGCCGTGACGCGGATATTGACAACCTTCTTGATATCGCCGCCGCTGTGAAGGAATGTTCGTTGTGCGGCCTTGGTCAGACATCATCCAACCCGGTGTTGTCCACGTTAAAATACTTCCGGGATGAGTTTGATGCTCATATAAGGGAAAAGAAGTGTCCGGCGGCCGTCTGTGATGCCCTGATGATATCACCATGTCAGCACACCTGCCCCGCAGGCATAAATGTCCCCAAATACGTTGCTCATATTGCTGCCGGTGAATACCAGGAAGCTGTAGATACCATTCGGGAGCGTAACCCATTCCCTGCTATCTGCGGTCGTATCTGTAACCACCCCTGTGAATTCAGGTGTCGGCGGGGAGAACTGGACGACCCGGTAGCCATCAGGGAGCTTAAGCGTTTTGCCGCTGACTGGTACTTTCAGAATGTGACTGAAGACCCGGAGCCATTCCCGCAGACGCACAGTCAGCGGGTGGCGGTAGTCGGGGCCGGTCCTACCGGTCTATCCTGTGCCTACTTCCTGGCTCAAATGGGGTATCCGGTAACCGCTTTTGAAGCTCTTCCCGTAGGTGGCGGTATGTTAAGTGTGGCGATCCCCGAGTTCCGGCTGCCTCGAGAGGTTATTCAGAAGGAAATTGATTATATCGCGAAACGAGGAGTGGATATCAGGTATAACAGTCCGATTACGGTAAATTTCACCGTGGAAGACCTCAGGAGAGACGGCTTTGAGGCTGTATTTATTGCGGCTGGCGCTCAGAGGAGCCAGCGTGTTGGTATACCCGGTGAACTGGAGGATATCAAAGGTTTCTTCTATGGGTTGAGATTCCTTAGGGATATCAAGACGGGCAGGCAGGTGGAGATTGGTCGCCGGGTAGCCGTAATCGGGGGCGGTAATGTGGCGCTGGACGCGGCGCGTACCGCCCTCCGACTCGGTGCGGAAGAGGTCAATATCTTCTATCGAAGGTCCCGGGAAGAGATGCCGGTCACAGAAGTGGAGTACGAACAGGCTATTGCTGAGGGTGTTCAGGTCCATTTCCTGGTAAGTCCTACCAGGGTAGTCAGCCAAGACTGGGAAGTGACGGGCTTGCAATGCAGCCGGATGAGGCTGGGCGAACCAGACGAGAGTGGACGGCGTCGGCCGCTCCCCATTCCCGGCTCGGAACTCTTTATTGAGGCAGATAACGTAATTGCGGCCGTAGGTCAGGCTCCCGACCTTTCCTTCCTGCCTGTGGACAGTGCTTTGGAAAGGACCCGCTGGGAAACCCTGGTTGTTGATAGTAATACCCTTGCCACGAATGTTAAAGGCGTGTTCGCAGGTGGTGACTTTGTTACTGGCCCGGGGATGGTTATTGACGCAATCGCTGCCGGCAGGAGGGCGGCTTTTGCCATCGATAAGTATATCAGGGGTGATACCTCACGGGTCGAGATGTATGATCTCAAATCACCAGTGAGTGGTGAGTTACCAGACCTGGAGACTGATGAGGTATGGGAGAAACAGCCAAGATTGGCGGCGTCCCTGCTTCCGATTCATGAGAGAAAGACCAGCTTTGCCGAGGTAGAACTTGCCTTCTCTGAGGAGAGAGCCGGACAGGAAGCCAGGCGATGCCTGCGCTGTGACCTGGAGAAGTAACCGGGTGATGCTGTTTGCCCCGCGGGGAGATTATGATGAAATCAATAACAAGACTGAAGCAGTTTGAGGAGATCAAGGAGCAGTTAACCAGCTTTGACAGACTCTTCATTATTGGCTGTGGTACCTGTACTACCATGACCAGGACGGGAGGGATTGACGAAGTACTTGAGATGAACGACCGTCTCCAGGAAACGGGTAAACGGGTCAGTGGCTGGACGGTTATTCCCACGGCTTGCGATGAAATGACCGAGGTTTCCATGAAGGAAAACAGCCGGGCGATTCAGGATGCCGGCTGTATACTGGCAATGACCTGTGCGCTGGGGGTGCACCGGATGGGTCTGTATATCAACCATCCAATTATCCCTGCCCTGGACACCATGTTCATCGCGGTAGAAGATATGCCGGGCCGTTTTCGTGAGGTCTGTGACCAGTGCGGTCAGTGCCTCCTCGGGGAGACCGCCGGCATCTGTCCAATCACGGCCTGCCACAAGGGCCTGGTGAATGGGCCGTGTGGTGGCACAAATGATGGCAGATGCGAGGTGGACAAAGAGAAGGATTGCGCCTGGACTCTCATCTACCAGCGTCTCAGCGACCAGGGCAGGCTCGATTTGATGCGCAAGTACCATCCTCCCCGGAACTTTCAGATACTGCCGAGACCGAGAACGGTCCAAATCCAGTGAGTGAGGTGGGCAGAACAATGACGTCTGGATTCAGGAGTGCCCTCAATTCTGGCAAGTTCGTAGTCACCAGTGAAGTTGCGCCGCCGAAGGGAACCAACCTTGAGAAAATGTATCACCACATAGATATTCTCAAGGATAGCGTCGACGCGATCAACGTGACTGACCACCAGAGTTCGGTGATGCGGTTCCCGTCCATCGGTGGGTGCCTCGCCATTAAGGAACAAGGCGGCGAGCCCATTCTGCAAATGACGTGTCGCGACCGTAATCGCCTGGCTCTGCAGGCCGAGCTTCTGCTGGCACACGCCAGGGGAATACGGAACGTCCTTTGTCTCACCGGGGATGCTGTGCTGGTGGGCGACCATAAGGAGGCCAAAGGCGTCTTCGACCTTGATTCCTCGCAGCTACTGAGGGCAGTCCGTTTGATGGAGTCCGGCCAGGACATGGGGGGGAACGACCTTGATGGGGCGGTGGAGTTCTGTGCTGGTGCTATCGTCACCCCTGAAGCGCAACCAATCGAGCCTCAGCTAGTCAAGTTCGAGAAGAAAGTCGAGGCCGGTGCTGAGTTCTTCCAGACCCAGGCGATCTACGACCTGGACAAGTTCAGCAGCTTCATGCAGTACGCTCGTCAGTTCCCGGTCAAAATCCTGGCCGGGATAGTCCTGCTCTCATCAGCCAGAATGGCGCGGTACATGACCGAGAACGTTCCCGGCATCTTCGTGCCCCAGAACCTGATCGACGAACTGGCAGCCGCACCCAAGGGAGGGGCATTGGCCACAGGCATCGAGATTGCCGGGCGGATGATTGCCGGTTTGAAGAGAGATTCCATCTGCGACGGCGTCCACATCATGGCCATCGGCAGAGAGGAAGTGGTCCCCGACATCCTGGCTGCTGCCGGAATCTAGGCCTTCTGATCCAAAGGCTTCTTAAGACCCTCGTCTGGGGCTGTCAGCGCGAAACGTCAGGCCAGCCGGGTATCACGGGGTCCAGCATTATGCGATCCGTCGCGCGGTAGTGGGATTCAGTATTACCGGTGGCTCGGGAAGCCTGCGAAAAAGGTCCGCCAACTGCCACGCCTGCGGGTCAGGCGTGGGCTTGTGGTGCAAAAAAGGAACGGTTTTCAGATGGGATTTCCCATATCAACTCGCCATAAGGCATCACGACTCTCATTGCTCTTGTCCGGAATAGTACATCCACGGCATCTAGCTATCAATCGCCCATAGGAATGATAGTCGGTTGTTCACTAAGTGTGAATACTGCTGTAGACCGTCAGCGATAATGGGACACAAACAGGGCCACTAAAACCGTACACTCCAGAC
>DAOUVG010000045.1 GCA_030667735.1 Dehalococcoidales bacterium | reverse complement strand
GGGCACTCGGTATAGTGTACCTGGAACACTGCGCCCGCATATGACATTCCGCCACTGTCGCCAGTTTGGCGGAATCATTCGGTCGCGGTGCAATGACCAATCACTGGATTGACCTCAGAAATGCCGATTGCATAATGATAATCGGCTCCAATGCCGCTGAGAATCACCCCATATCCTTCAAATGGGTCACTGAGGCGATGGACAAAGGGGCCAAGCTAATCAGTGTCGACCCTCGCTTCACCCGAACTTCCTCCAAGGCCGACATTTATGCTCCGATGAGGTCGGGTACGGACATTGCCTTCATCGGAGGTATGATCAACTACATTCTCAATGATATGGAGAATAACCCCGGCAACTACAACATGGAGTACGTAACGCAGTACACCAATGCCGCCTGCATCGTCAATCCCAACTTCAAATTCACTGACGGGTTATTTGGCGAGGTAGAGAACGGCAAATACAACACTGCGTCCAAGGGCACCTGGAAATACGCTAATACTGCCACGCCCGCCACTGACACGACACTGAAAGACCCCGACTGTGTGTTCCAGCTCATGAAGAAGCACTACTCGCGGTACGACGCGGACACAGTCTGCGACATCACCGGTACGCCAAAAGACGTATACCTTGAAGTCTGCCAGACCTATGCGGCATCCGGCCGGACAGGCAAGGCAGGCACCATCATGTATGCCATGGGGACCACCCAGCATACGTACGGTACCCAGAATGTAAGGTCCTATGCCGTACTCCAGCTCCTGCTGGGCAACATGGGTGTTGCCGGTGGCGGCATCAACGCCCTGCGAGGCACATCCAATGTCCAGGGTTCCACCGACATGTGTCTGCTGGCCCACATCCTGCCCGGCTATCTCAATGTGCCGATGGAAGGCGACACTGACCTTGATACCTATATCCTGCGGACCGGCAAACATGCTGGTGCCACTATCACACCCCAGGGGTTGGCCGGCGACGTAAGCTCCAACTGGTGGGGCAACTCCCGGAAGTATGTAGTCAGCCTGCTCAAGGCATGGTACGGGGATGCCGCTACTGCAGATAATGATTTTGGTTTCCACAATCTGCCCAAGTGCGACCCCAGCGTAAACTACACCCACATCGGGATGATAGAGGCAATGGGCCGGGGCATAGTCAAGGGGCTCTGGGTATGGGGGCAGAATCCTGCCTCCGGTGGCCCCAACTCGAATGGTGCACGTACTGCCCTGGGGAACCTGGATTGGCTCGTCACTGCCGATATATGGATGACCGAGACCTCGGAATTCTGGAAGAGGCCGGGGGTAGACCCGGCGGACATCGGTACCGAGGTCTTTGTACTCCCCGCCGCCTGTTCCTATGAGAAAGAGGGTAGCATCAGCAACAGCGGTCGCTGGGCGCAGTGGCGCTACAAGGCAGTAGAGCCACTCGGTGACGCCATGGCTGACCTGGAAATCATGAGTATCCTCATGAGCAAGATTCAAGAACTCTACCAGGCGGACGCCAGTGCACCCGGACGCCAGGCCATAATCGACCTGGAATGGGATTACGGGCATGTCACTGCCGATATGATAGCCAGGGAAATCAATGGCTACGACCTGACCACCGGTAAACTCGCCGTCAGCTTTGGTGCTCTTAAGGATGACGGTACCACGAGCTCGGGAAACTGGCTCTACTGTAATATGTACACCGAAGAAGACGGCAACAAAGCCGCAAGGCGCAATCCGGCAGACATGCATCCCGGAAAGATTGGACTGCACTCCGAGTGGTCCTGGTGCTGGCCGCTTAACCGGCGCATTATCTACAACCGGGCATCGGTGGACCTGGACGGCAACCCGTGGGACAGTGAGCACCCGGTTATCCTCGATTATGACAGCGTGACCAAATGGAAAGGTGACATTCCCGACGGCGGCTGGGCACCCATTAACCAGGCTGCCGAAGGAGCAAAGTACCTGCCCTTCATCATGAAACCGGAAGGTGTAGCACGTCTCTGGGGCTACGGTCGTACGGACGGGCCACTACCCGAGGTCTACGAGCCGTGGGAGAGCCCGCTGGACAGAAACCTGATGTCAGATGCCAAGAACAACCCCTGTGCTTTCGTCGGCACCTATATGAACGACCGGGGCACACCGGAGCGATTCCCCTACGTGGGTACAACCTACCGTTGCAGCGAACACTGGCAGACTGGCGTTATGACGAGGAGTCTCCCCTGGTTGGTGGAACTTATGCCCGATATGTATGTGGAGATAGGTGAAGACCTGGCTGTGGAGAAGGGTATCAGCAATGGAGACACGATTATCGTGAGCTCCGCCCGCGGAGAAATACAGGCAGTTGCCATGGTTACCAGGCGCTTACAACCGCTGCAGGTGGATGGGAAGGCCATTCACCACGTTGGCGTACTCAACCACTGGGGGTACAGCGGAATGGCCACGGGTGACAGCGCCAACATCCTTACTCCGCACGTTGGTGACGCCAACACTACTATCCCGGAATTCAAAACTTTCCTGTGCAACGTGAGGAGGGCTTAAGATGAGCAAAGGGGTTCTGTATGACGCGAACAAGTGTATAGGATGCCGGGCCTGCCAGGTGGCCTGCAAGCAATGGAATGAAATGCCGGCAGAGACTACCACCAATACCGGCAGCTGCGAGAACCCACCGAAGGTCTCAGCCTATACGCTCACCAAGATACGCTTCAATGAACTGGAGCATGATGGTAAGTTCCATTGGGTCTTCACTAAAATCCAGTGTATGCACTGTGAACACCCTGCCTGCGCCGAGGCATGCCTCGTGGGTGCTTTCCAAAAAACACCGGAAGGGGCGGTCGTATACGACGATAACAAGTGTATCGGTTGTCGCTACTGCATGGTCGCCTGCCCCTTCGGTATACCGTGCTATCAGTGGGACGACCCAATGCCCTGGGTACGTAAGTGCAGCTTCTGCGCCGACCGTCAAAGTGCCGGACTTAAACCTGCCTGCGTAACAACGTGTCCCACGGGTGCACTCAAGTACGGCGAGCGGGATGACCTGATCGACGAAGCTCACCAGCGGATAGCCGCTAACCGGGACAAATATGTGGACCATGTCTACGGAGAGCATGAAGTCGGCGGTACGTCCTGGCTATATCTCTCCCCCGTTCCGTTTGAGAAGCTCGGGATGCCGGTTGTCGGTCAGGAGGCGGTGACGGTAAACGTTGAACGCGCCATGGGTGCTGTTCCGCCGGTGCTGGTGGGTGTGGCGGCAATTATGTCCGGCGTCTACTGGCTGGTCAAACGCCGGCAGCAACCGGGAGGGGAAGGCGCTCCCAACGACAAGGAACAGGTAGAGGTGCCGAAATGATAATAAACAAACGCTCTATCCCGGTTGGTACTATTATCCTGACCGTCGTGGTCCTCCTTGGTCTGGTAGCTATGATTCTACGCTACGTTTATGGGTTAGGGGCGACGACGAATATGAGTGACGGTCGTGCCTGGGGACTCTGGATAAGCTTCGACCTGTATTGTGGTGTTGCTCTGGCGGCGGGTGGGTTCACCCTGGCAGGGATTGTGTATATCTTCGGACGTGAGAAGTACCATGCGGTGGCAAGACCGGCAATCCTGACCGCATTTCTGGGCTACACGCTGGTGATACTTGCCCTGCTGGTAGACTTGGGACAGCCCTGGTACATCTGGCGCTTTCTTTTCAACTGGAACATCCATTCACCATTATTCGAAGTATCACTATGTGTGATGCTCTACACCATTGTCCTTGCCCTCGAGTTCAGCCCTGCAGTTTTTGAGCGTTTAAGTAGCCTTGATTATCCCCTCATAAGGCGTTTCAACTGGCGCATTCCCTTGCGCGTTATCCGGTCAATCCAGATTCCCCTGGTGATTGCGGGAATTGTTCTCTCAACTCTGCACCAGTCATCACTGGGCTCGATGTTGCTCATGATGCCCGAAACGCTGCACCCCCTGTGGTACACACCCATCCTGCCGATACTCTTCCTGTTTTCAGCGATAGCCGTAGGGCCGGCAATGGTCATGTTCGAATCAGCACTAAGCAGCCGGGTCTTCGGTCACAAGCTGAGTATCGATGTAATGAGTGGCCTGGGCAAAGCAACCGCCTATGTCCTGGGCCTGTACCTGCTTCTGAAGATAGTGGACCTGCTGGCAAGGGGAGACCTTGCCCTGGTGGCTACTGCTTACCCGCATAACCTGCTCTGGTGGGGGGAAATAATCATCGGCGTTATCCTGCCCATCATCTTCTTCTCAATGTCCAGTATAAGGCGGAACAGAACGATGCTGTTCTGGAGCGCGGTGCTGGTTGTGCTGGGCCTGGTGTTCAACCGTTTCAACGTAAGCATGCTGGCCCTGGAGATACGGCCTGGTTTTACCTACGTCCCGCACTGGATGGAGTTCGCTATTTCGGCGGCGCTTGTCGCTGATGCCATGCTGGTGATTTTCCTGGCGCATCGTCTCCTGCCAATGCACGAAGAGGAGGCTGCAGTAGAGTCAGGCTAGACCTGGCTGCATTCTTAGTCGACAAACTGTGCAGTAAAAGGAAGTAGCAGCGCTGTGTCACTGTTTCCGGGACCCGGGAGACAGTGACACAGACTTTTTACAGGGCCGGTACGTGGCTTGGCAGGGCTGGTCTTGCAGGTAAGTCAATATGCCGATACTCGCTCCAGCACCGGTAATAAATGAGGAAGATGGCTATCCCCCCTGGATTCCCGGTCAATGACTCCGGTCGTTGTCGTCATCGTTGTCCTCCAGGAAAACCTGAGGGTGACACAACATATACAGCAGGGAACCAAGGAAAGTGACCAGAGCTATTGCCAGAACCCAGGGTGCCTTCCTGCCCCCCAACACTCGGTCCCTACTGGCCATATCCTGTAACAGGAGCACGGCCAGCATCCAATGCAATATACCGAACAGTACGAGTTGTAGAATCCATTCCAGGTCCATTGCATTGCTTCCTTCGGATTTCAACCCTGACGCAGGCGCCGGGTAGCGCCGGGGAGTTCATGGGTCGTTAAAGCGAAGTATATCACAGGTAGTGCAGCCCATGTCTCAGTCTTGTTGTTCGGATGCTCTCTTTCCACGTTCTTCGTGTACCATCGTATCTCTGAACGTAGCGTACTGACAGACCGCACCATCGGCATCAATGTACGGTGAAGCGAGCACTTCAAACACCCCACCGTCCGGAAGCTCATGCCGCCATCGCCTGACCGCACCGGCCAGGACTTCCGAGAGCTTACAGACTTCCCCGCAGGGTTCATCAAGGCCACGTAGGTATTGGTAGCAGTACGGGCTGGTGACTTCACCAAAATATAGCCGCATGCTACTGTTGGAATACCGTATTCTATAGTCCGGCCCGATGAGGATAATCCCCTCTTCCATTCGGTCCGACAGCGCGGACAGCCTGCCTATTTCTCGTCTCATCATAGATTCAAGATAGCCTCGCCGCTTCATCCTGGTGCGTACCAGCGCTGCCAGGTAGCCAAGGGCACCGGCAATCAGGATGAAAACCAATAGTCGCAGCAGCGGATGCGCGAAGGGGGATATGAACAACGCACGAGGTATACAGATACCGACCACGATAATTGTCACCAGGACTGTCGCTCTGGTCCCGAAGACGTAGCCAGTGTAGATAATGGGAATGAGGAACAGGAGGCGGTGTATATCATGTATACCGTAGAAAAAGTCCCAGCGTGAACCCTGCCATCCGACGAGGTCAACTATCTCCCCGAAGTAGTAGAATATCGAGCAGAACACCATGAGCACAGCCAGAATATACAGTCGCCAGAAGTCCTTACTTCGTATAGCGATCGAGAGAGCCTTGCCGCTATTGATTTTGCGTGGCTTATATTCTATGTCCGCCATGGTCCGGCTCCCATCCCTGTCACTCCTGCGCGGAGTATCCGTGACCCTGGTCGCGCGGTCCGCTCGTATCTGGCATTTGCCGGTAATGCACCCGGTACGCCCGATTGTCTATTGCAAACGGATTTTATGGGAGGTTCTCTTATTGCCGCTGCCTTCTCATCCTGCGGCGCTCAATTAGCTCTTCAATAATCTCAACAAGGTCTTCATCCAGCTCGTTGGGGTACTTCCGGTGAGCATACTCACGGAACTCCGGCCACTCAACGGGCACTGTCTGTTCAACCTGGGGTAAGTGACCAGCCATGACTAACACTTCTTGTAGAGGAACACCGCTGTATTCGGCCAGTTTACGGCAGGAAGATGTGCTGGGAACATAAGTGCCGACCAGCCATTTGAAGACAGTAGGATGGCTGACACCCAGGTTTGCCGCCATTTGACTGGGCAAGTGATTCCGCCGGCGCATCAACTCTTCGAGGAACTGGACTACCGTTACCTCATCCTGTCTGGTTCGAGAAATAGCTGAACGGCCCTGTATTACTGAGAGAGTCATTTATATTCACCTGCTTCTTTTATCTGCCCGCTAAGAAATCACCCCTGGTAGACCAATTCCAGCCTTGGGTACAGTTCGGCGATTAACCAGGTGGGTGTGGTGAAATTGTGCCCGGCAACCACGCCGAAGAACTGGGCAGTTACTTCAGCAGCTTTCTTGACATTCTTCATTCCTTCTACTCTCCATGTTTGACATTCCACCTATCCATCAATAGAATAGCAGTCGGCTGGTGAAGCGTCATCGGTTTTCCTGCTCATATTATTGGCAGTAGCTAAGCATTTATGCGCAATTTACGTTCTTCAGCTTGAAATAAACAGAGAATATGATATTCAATCCGGTGGTTAGGTTGTCGTCTTTTACAATGAGATGTAAAGTGATGTGAGCAAAAGGGGTTTGCCTTTGTATCTGAGAAGGCTTTTCCAGTGGAATCTGCCGGCCAAGTGATACATGGATGGGAGGGTTACCGGGCGAATTTCAGGTAAGCGCAAGCGTGGAAATCCAAGGCGCAAGGAGGTTCTGAGATGTCCTGCGAGATGCCTAAATGCAGGATTACTGTGCTCAAGAGGACCATCAACCAGGACTTGATTGATGAGCACCTGGACGACGAATACAAGGACGTGGGTCTCTGTGAGTGTTTCAGAGACGGTCAAGAGATCGTGATTGAGGACCACTCAGTGGTGCCTGAAGGTTTCTGTTCCTCGGCCTGGGCAGACATTCGCAAGGATATTCTGACAGTAGCGATGGGAGGCAGTATGCCCGGGATCAAACAATCAGGCACTGTTATCGCTGGTTGCACAGACTGGTTCCGGCCGGTGATATTCAAGGTGGAGAGGATGGAGAATGAATGATACCAATTCCTACATGCAGAGCATGCTGGTATCCAGCCCTTTGACAGAGCCATCTGTTCGTTCAGCGATCAAGGCGCTTCAACTCACTCCGGGAAGTCAAGGGCTGGATGCCGGATGTGGAATCGGCTTTCAGGCCCTGTTGTTAGCGGAGGCAGTGGGACCCGTCGGACATGTCACCGGCCTGGATATATCCTCCGAGTTTCTCCGCTATGCAGAGGAGGTAGTGAATGAAGCCGGTTTGTCGGGGCATATCTCCTTTCAGGAAGGGGATGTAAGCAGGCTCCCCTTTGGCGACGATACTTTCGATTGGGCATGGAGCTCGAGTTGCGTTGGATACTCAGCTTCTTTGGAGCCTTTTTCGGCACTGAAGGAACTGGCACGGGTGGTGAAGCCCGGCGGTAGCGTGGCTGTCTTCGCCTGGTCTTCCGAGAAGCTCCTTCCAGGGTATCCCGTATTGGAGGCCCACCTCAATGCAACTGCTTCGGGGATTGCACCTTTCCTTGCGGGTAGAAGTCCCGAAGCGCACTTCCTGCGCGCCCTTGGCTGGTTCCGTGATGCAGGCCTGGAGGAGTCTGCAGCTCGGACCTTTGTGGGCGACGCCTATGCTCCGCTGACCAATGACATTCGCAACGCCCTGGTAGCACTCTTTGAGATGCGCTGGCCAGGTGTCGAATCAGAACTGACGCAGGAGGACCGGGCAGAGTATCAACGTCTTTGCTGGCCGGAGTCACCAGAATTCATTCTGGACCACCCGGATTACTACGCCTTCTTCACCTACTCGATGTTTCATGGCAACGTCACCGGATAAAGCATTCGGGGTGGGTACTGACACCATGGTGACACAGCAACAACCGAGTGCCCAATAGCCGGCTTGTGACGCATTTTACCCGGATTGTGTAATTACGGGTCTGCGTTGCACGCAGCGTGGGACGGCACCGGGTATCGACAGCCCGTGCGCTACGCCCCCAGAATCTCCTTGTGCTTCAGGGCGCGCTCCAGGGACGGCCATCACTATCTTGCCGTCACCAATGGTCAGGTCTATCGGGTAGTCCTTACCGTTACCGGACAGGACTTTGAGTGAGTTGACCGTCTTGACCGCCTCTACCGTGTCAGAGTGACCCACGGTATAAGTCTAACTGCAGTTGGCCTATAAAACGGGGGAAGGTCAGGGCTAACTTATTGGCATCTTCATCGTTATATTATATAGAAAACATCCAGAGTAAAGAAAAGAATGGTACCAGGGGCGATAAGGAGGGTAATTAATGGCACAAAAAGAAGCTCCTCGGGGTGCACCAGTACCCCAGAACGCGAAGCAAAGAGATAAAAGCAGCAAGAAGATTAATCTGCGGTTGGTTGTTCAAACATTCTTTTTTGCTCTCATTGCTTTGATAGCGGTTAATCATGCCCTGGAGGAGCAG
>DAOUVG010000018.1 GCA_030667735.1 Dehalococcoidales bacterium | reverse complement strand
TTTTAGCCCAGAATACAGTGCCTGTAAAGTAGATGTACTCGTTCGGTACTGTCAAGGGTTTGTCGGTAACCCCCGCAGGCAGTCTCGTGTGACCTGTGGGCTGGTTGTGTTATAATATCCTGAATATGAAAAGACTGCTCTCTGGAAATGAAGCCCTTGCCTGGGGAGCCTACCATGCCGGTGCCCGAGTAGCCACTGCCTATCCGGGAACCCCCAGCACTGAAATACTTGAGACCATTGCCCGCTTTGACGATATTTACGCCGAGTGGTCAACCAATGAAAAGGTTGCTATGGAGGTGGCCCTCGGAGCGTGCTACGCAGGTGTCCGTACGATAGTATCCATGAAACACGTCGGCCTTAACGTAGCTGCCGACCCCTTCATGGCAGCTTCCATTACCGGTGTCAATGGCGGGCTGGTCCTCATTTGCGCCGATGACCCGGGGACGCACAGTTCCCAGAGTGAACAGGACAACCGCCACTATGCCAGGCTGGCCAAGGTGCCCGTGCTCGAACCGAGCGATAGCCAGGAAGCCTATGACATGATGGCCATCGCTTTCGATATCAGTGAGCAGTTCGATACCCTTGTGATGGTACGCACCACCACCCGCATCTCTCACTCCAAGTCCGTGGTGGACCTTAGCCGGAGTCGACCAGCACCGACAGGTGAAGTGGGCTTTCCGCGCAATGTCTCCAAGTACGTAATGCTGCCGGTTAACGCTCGCTTCCGTCATCCGCTGGTCGAGGAGCGCATGGTCAAGCTGGCCGGGTTTGCCGAAACCTCTCCCCTGAACCGGGTAGAGTCAGGTGAGCGCAACCTCGGTGTTATCACCAGCGGGGTCGCCTACCAGTACGCCCGCGAGGTCTTCCCGGACGCTTCCTTTCTCAAGCTGGGTATAACGCATCCCCTGCCCCGGGAACTGATACGCCGCTTTGCCGGGCAGGTGGACCGACTGGTTGTTATCGAAGAGCTTGACCCGTTCCTGGAAGAGGGTATCCGTGCGATGGGTGTGGAAGTTACTGGAAAGGACTTCATCCCACTGGTGGGAGAGTTGAGTACGGATGTAGTTGGGAAGGGTGCCGTCAGTGCCGGGATTCTTACCGAACCCCCCGTACCACCCGGGATAACGGCGGTCGCCGACCTTCCGAAAAGGCCTCCGCTTCTCTGCCCCGGCTGTCCGCATACCGGCATGTTTTTCGTACTTGCCAGCATGGGGCAGCGGCTGAAGCCGCCCGATTCGGGGGACAATCCTGCGAAGAAGTCCAACCTGATTATCACCGGCGACATCGGATGCTACACACTGGCGACCTACCCACCACTTAATGCTATGGATACCACGGCCTGTATGGGTGCCAGCATCGGGCAGGCATTGGGCATGGAGAAGGCCGGAATCGATACCAATATAGTCGCTGTTATTGGCGACTCCACCTTCCTGCATTCCGGTATTACGCCACTGGTGGACGCCGTCTATAACGAAGGCAAGATAACCGTGGTTATTCTGGACAACGGGACCACGGCGATGACGGGACACCAGGAGCATCCCGGTACCGGCGTTTCCGCGCAGGGTAATAAGGCTACTAAAGTGGAACTGGAGAATGTGGTGCGTGGCGTGGGCGTCAGTGATGTTCGGGTGGTTGATGCCTTCAATATGAAGGAACTGCGGGCCGCAGCCAGGAGTGCCCTGGCCAGTCCGGAGCTTGCCGTCATTATCGTACGTGGTGCCTGTGCTGTGGGGGTACCGCAGCGCGGTGAACCCAGGGTGGTCGATGCCGGGAAGTGTAATCGCTGTGATGTATGTCTCCTGATTGGATGTCCGGCCATCCAGACTGTGGACGACAAGGTATATATTGATACCACCCTGTGTGTTGGTGATATTTGCACTATCTGCCAGCAGGTATGCCCACAGAAGGCTATAACCCCTGTGACCGGAGAAACGGAGTGAACGTGCTGGACCTGTTTGTGACCGGGGTTGGTGGCCAGGGGAATATCCTGGCCAGTGATATTATCAGTGAGACGGCGCTGGCCGCCGGGTACGATGTCAAGAAGACGGATACGCTGGGCATGGCACAGCGGAACGGCAGCGTTATCAGTCACGTACGTATCGCCCATCGGGTGTATTCGCCCCTGATTAAGCAGGGAGAGGTTGATATCCTGCTCGCGTTTGAGAAGCTGGAAGCTGCCAGATGGTGCAACTACCTCCGGCCCGGCGCCGTGGCCATCATCAACAACCACATACTCCCGCCACTTGCTGTCAATCTGGGGGTCGAAAAGTACCCCGGTGATAAAGAGGTCCACGGTATCCTGAGTCAGCGCACCGACCAGGTCTACTTCGTGGAAGGGACCACTAGTGTCACCGCGCTGGGTAACGCCAGGACTCTCAATATCTTCATGCTGGGCTGCTTCTCACACTTCGCTCCTTTCGAGGTGGATGCCTGGAAGGAGAGCCTCTCGCAGCGGTTGCCATCACGGCTGCTCCAGATAAACCTTGATGCCTTCGAGCTTGGCAGAAAGGAAATCCATGATGTTCATGTCTGAGGATATTCGCAAGAGTATGGCCGAGGGTTCATGGATTCGGCGGATGTTCGAGGAAGGGGCCACTCTCAGGGAGCGCTATGGCGCGGAGAATGTCTTTGACCTCTCCATCGGCAACCCGGTGGCAGAACCGCCTCCCGAATTTCACCATGAACTTCTTCACTTGGCGCAAAACCCTGTGACGGGGATGCATCGTTACATGCCCAATGCCGGCTACCCGGAGACCAGGGTGGCGGTGGCGAGGCAGTTTTCCCTGGAGACGGGGGTCAGGTTTGGTGCTGACGATATCATTATGAGCTGTGGAGCTGCCGGGGGCTGCAATGTCTTTCTCCGGACGATACTTAACCCCGGTGACGAAGTGATAGTGTTCAGCCCCTATTTTCTGGAGTACCTCAACTACATCGGGAACTTCAACGGGGTGCCCAGGGTTCTGCCTACCGATGAGCAGTTCCTGCCCAGGCTTGATGCTCTCGAAGAGGCGGTGGGACCGAAGACGAAGGCCATAATCATCAACTCTCCCAATAACCCCGCAGGAGTCGTCTACGGCGAGGACGTCCTGAGGAGTATTGGTGAGATTATCCGCAGGAAAGAGGCCGAGCTCGATACAACAATCTACATCCTGAGTGATGAGGCCTATAAGAAACTGGTCTACGACGGCATCCAGTTCCCGTTTCCGCTCCAGTATCACCCGAATACTATCAGCGTGACATCCCACTCCAAAGACCTGGCATTACCCGGAGAGCGCGTCGGCTACATCGCCGTGCATCCTGATTGCGCCCATCGTGACGATCTTATCAACGGGATGGTCTTTTGCACGAGGACACTGGGGTTTGTCAATGCCCCGGCCCTGGTACAGCACCTGCTTCCTCATCTTCAGGGGGTGACCGTCTCTGTCGCGGATTATCAGCGGAAGCGTGATTTCCTCTATGAGAACCTGGTTGAGATGGGTTACTCCATGGCTAAGCCGCAGGGGGCCTTCTACCTGTTCCCCGAAACCCCGGTGGAGGATGACGTTGCTTTCGTGAAAGAACTTCAAGAGCTGATGGTGCTGACGGTACCGGGCAGCGGATTCGGCGGACCGGGTCACATACGGATATCCTACTGTGTTGATGACCGGACGCTGGAAGGCTCGCTGGACGGCTTTCGCAAGGTTGCCCGGAAACACGGCCTGTGCTAGCGCCTGGAGGAGAATCGAGTGTGCCGACACCGGATAAGGATGCCACGGACAACATTGCTGAGCTAAAGCGCCTTGAGCAGGGTGAACCGATTGCCTCCTTCCTGGGCATGAAGCTGGTAGAACTGACACCGGGCTACTCCCGGGTAACCATGAAGCTCAAACCGGAGTATCAGAACTTCAATAACTTCGTCTTCGGCGGTGTTATTAGCGCGATTGCCGACCAGGCGTTTGCCTACGCGTCTAACAGTCTGTCCTATCCCAGTGTAGCTACTCAGTTCAACATCCATTTTATCAACGGAGCCGGGGTTGACGATGAGCTTACCGCCGAGTGCCGGGTGGTGCGCAGCGGACGCCGGGTTGGTGTTTCCCAGATGACGGTGACCAACCAGGACGGCAAGCTGATTGCCACTGCCACCGGCACGACTATTCCAGTCAACCGCGAGTGAAACCGACGATAGCTCCGGTTCTTTGTTGATTTGCTTTGACAGTTCTCTTTGCTTATGGTAAACTACGTCCTTGTCTGGAAGATTGTAAAATAAGTGGATAGAGAATAACAGTGTTCGCCATGGTGAATACATCAGGGAGTAGTAAATTCGTCTTTACCAAGCGCACCTGGGTGCGCTTGGGGGGGATTGCCTGTACCTAGCAGATATTAATTTGCTCTGGTAGTAGATAGATAGTACCTCCCGGGTTGGGAGGTACTCTTTTTATAAAGATGGATATAGCTGGCTGACCGGGAGTGAAGAGGCTGAAGATGGAGACGCGGGATAAGTATAACACCATTCCCAAGCTGATAGCTCACAACTATGACCAGTGGGCCAAGCAGACGGCGATGAGCATGAAGAAGTTCGGCGTCTGGGAACGGTATAGCTGGCGGCGGTATTACGAAAACGTCAAGTATTTCTCTCTTGGTCTGATAAGCCTCGGACTGGAGCGGGGAGACGTCGTATGTATCATCGGTGACAACGAGCCGGAATGGTTCTGGGGCGAGTTTGCCACCCAGGCGGCCGGAGGAATCGTCACCGGTGCTTTTGTTGATTCCGTGCCTTCAGAAGTGAAGTACATCGCTGAGCACTCCGGTGCCAGATTTGCCATCGTGAATGACCAGGAGCAGACCGACAAGTTCCTGGAAATAAAAGATGAACTGCCCAATCTCCAAAAGGTCATCTACTGGGACCCGAAAGGACTGAAAAACTACGACGACCCCCTCCTGATTGGTTTCACCGAGGTGCTCCGGTTGGGCAGGGAGTACGAGGAAACTCACCCCGGTCTGTTTGAGGAGAACGTTGAGAAGGGCGACGGGCGTGATATCGCCTTCATATACTACACTTCGGGGACTACGGGGCTGCCCAAAGGTGCCAGGATGTCCCACCGTGCCCTGATAAGCACCGCCGCCGGTTTCATTAGCCGTTATCCGGTAGACAAGTATGATGACCTGGTCTCTAACTTCCCGGCCGCCTGGGTAGGCGACAGCTACTTCGCTACTATTCCGCACCTGCTAACCGGTGCACGGCTCAACTTCCCCGAGGAACCTGAAACAATCACCGAAGATACCCGGGAAACCGGGCCCGAATTTGTGATATACGGGCCTCGCCAGTGGGAGGGCCTGGTCAGCGAAATCCAGGTGAAGATGATTGATGCCCATCCTCTGAAACGCTTCTGTTACAAGCTATTCCTGCCGGTTGGGCACAAAATTGCCGACCTCAGTTTTCAGAACAAGACCCCCAACCTTTTCTGGAAAGTTCTCTACAAGATTGCCTATTTCCTGCTGTTTCGGCCTCTCAAGGATAAGCTGGGTCTCAGCAGGGTCAAGTTCGCCGTTACCGGCAGCTCGGTACTGAGCCTGGATACCTTCCGTTTAATCCACGCTATCGGTATAGAGTTGAGACAGAATTATGCCAGTACCGAGGCAGGCCTTATCTCCAGCCATGGGAAAGGTGAAATTGACTTCGAGAGTGTCGGCCGTCCGGCGCTTAACACTGAAGTCCGGGTTATGGATAATGGTGAGTTGCTGGTACGCAGCGAATCCATGTTCGACGGATACCACCAGGACCCGGAGAAAACGAAGGCCGTACTGATTGATGGCTGGTGCCACACAGGGGACGCAGTCAACATCAACGATAAGGGACACCTGATATTCATGGACCGCCTGGACCACATGGGAGAGCTTAGCTCGGGGGTCAAGTATGCCCCACAGTATATTGAGGGCAGACTGAGGTTCAGTCCATATATCAAGGACGCCATGGTCATTGGTGATAAGGAAAAGGACTACGTTTCTGCCATCATAAACATGGACTTCGCCATGGTGGGCAAATGGGCGGAGCGGAACCGGCTGGCCTATACCACTTTTGTTGACCTTTCCCAGCGAGATGAGGTTGCCGGCCTGATACGGACAGACCTCATCCGGGTCAATAGCTACCTGCCGGAGGCTGCCAGGGTGAGAAGGTTTGTCCTGATGCACAAGGAGTTTGACCCCGACGAGGCGGAGCTTACACGTACACGCAAGCTCCGTAGAGAGTTCATGGAGGAACGGTACCGGGAATTGATTAATACACTCTATGGAGATGGCCAGGAAGTGACAATAGAGGCACCGGTAACCTACCGTGACGGCAGGCAGGGTGTTGTGACCACCAGTATCAAGGTGAGAGATATCTCGGAAGGACAGAACGGTAATGGCTGAGTTGCTCCAGTTTACTATCACCGGTTTGACCGTGGGCATGGTCTATGCTCTGATTGCCCTCGGCTTTGTCCTCGTCTGGAAATCAAGCGGCGTAGCCAACCTGGCACTGGGGCAACTGGTGCTGCTCTTCTCATGGTTCACCTACGGGATGCTGGTCCAGGCCGGTCTTCCTATCTGGGTCGGCTTTATAGCAGTGATTATCTTTGCTGTACTACTCGGCTGGATAATTGAGCGCTTCATCCTCCGTCCGTTGATTGCTCAGCCGATACTCTCTCTGATAACCATTACCCTTGGTTTAGCGTACTTCATCGAAGGCCTGGTGGTCTTTGTCTGGCCAGCCAGTGTGGCAGCCTTACCACGACTGTTCCCCGTGGAGCCGTTCCACATTGGTCCGGCGGTGGTCTCCCAGCAATATCTCTGGGCAGCCATTATCTCCCTGGCCCTGTTCGGACTGCTGTCCCTGTTCTTCCGCTATCACAAGATGGGCATTGCCATGAGGGCAACCGCCGACGACCAGCGGGCGGTGCAGGCCTGTGGCATTCCCGTGACCAGGATATTCAGCCGGTCGTGGATGTTCGCCTGTGTTCTCGCGGCAGTGGGTGGTGTCCTCATGTCCAGCATCGGGGGTATAACCTTTGGCTTGGTAGGGACCGGTCTCAAGGCCTTCTCGGTGGTTATTCTTGGCGGGCTTGATTCGTTTCTCGGGGCAATGATTGCCGGCCCGATTATCGGCCTGGCGGAAAACCTTGGCGAAGGCTACCTGACACCATTGACCTGGCCCGGAGTCAGGGATGTTATCCCGTTCATTATCATAATTATCGTTATGTTTGTAAAGCCCTACGGTCTGTTCGGTGAGGAACGCATAGAGAGGATATAGAAGCTTTGGACCTGCCAGCCGGTACGCGTAACTACACATATGCACAGGATATGGCGATCTTCCGGACGAAGACGCACTGGACGTTGTTGATTGGCTTGCTGGTTGTCCTGTGTACAGCCCCCCTGTGGTGGGGTAACTGGCTGAGTGTCGCTAATCTCATCGGTATTACCATCATTGCCGCTACCGGCCTGAACATCCTGACCGGGTACTGCGGGCAGCTGTCAATCGGCCATGCCGGATTCATAGCTGTGGGCGCATATACATCGGCGATTCTCACTGAACGTTTCGGGCTTCCGTTCCCGGTCGGCCTTATATCGGCCGGGGTAGTTGCCGGCCTGGTCGGCATGTTTTTCGGAATGCCATCGCTCAGAGTCAAGGGCTTCTACCTCGCCATCGCCACTATTGCCGCTCAATTCATCATCGTCTGGGTGATAAAACAATGGACGGACGTAACCGGCGGCCATATGGGTATGAGTGTTTCGGCCCCTGCGCTGGGAGGATTGGTACTGAAGAGTGACAGCAGCCAGTTCTACCTCATTGGCGGTATTGCCGTCCTGAGCATCTTCTTTGCCAAGAACCTGGCACGGACCAGGGTGGGCCGGGCCTTTGTTGCTATCCGTGATAATGACCTGGCTGCCGAAGTGATGGGAATAAGCCTTTTCCGCTACAAGCTGATTGCCTTCTTCATCGGCTGCTTCTTCGCCGGGATTGCCGGTTCACTATTCGCCCACTGGGCACGCTTCATCAGTGACGAGTTCTTCCCGCTGACAGATTCAATCCTGTACATCGGCATGATTATTATCGGCGGTCTGGGTACTACCACCGGTCCGATATTCGGCGCGATTTTCATCGGTCTTATCAAGCACTCGCTGACACACTATCTGGTCCCGACTCTGGAGAGCAGCGCTATCGCGCTACCAGCAGGATTTGCCAGCGGTCTCGCTCCGATGGTGTTTGGCCTGATAATCATCCTCTTTCTGATACTGGAACCACGAGGACTGGCGCACCGGTGGCAGCTATTCAAGGCCGCATATCGATTATGGCCATTCTCATACTAGCAATATTAAGGAGGTACGGAGGGATGTAATGCCTGATAAAAGGCTTGAGAATAGACTATAAGGAGAGAACAAATGCGAAAGAAGACAATAAGGGTTCTGTCCGGGCTGATGTGCCTGGTGCTGGTAGCAACATTGCTGGGTGCCTGCACATCGACAACGGAGGAGCCTGAGGCCAAAGCACCGCTCAAGATTGGGATGAGTACACCTTCTACCGGGGTCGCTGCCGAGAAGGGTGCCCCTATGGGCCATGCCAACCTTGACTGTATCAAGTACGTCAACGAGGAACTCGGTGGTATCGATGGACACAAGATTGAGGTACTGTGGCTGGACAACGGCTACGATGCATCAAAGTCAGTAACCATTATCAAGCGGTTTGTTAATGAAGACTGCCTCTTGTTCACGGCGGCGTCATCCGGACAGATGACGGCCATGATGGGGATTGCCAATGAGAATGAGCTGTCCGGTTTCGCTGCCTTCAGTTCACCTAATCTGACACAGCCACCTCAGCATATCTACGGGCAGACGCCGGACTACGGTGACGACTGGGCGGCTTTCGCCAAGTACTACATGGACAACATCTGGAAAGGTTCCGGTAAGCCGAAGATGGCACTGCACCTGCTGGACAACTCCACCGGTGCCGGGGCAAAGATGGCCGCGGAGGCAGGCGCTGAGGAGCTTGGCATTGAGTTGGTCGCTATTAAGGAGCACTCCGCCACCACTACGTCAGAGATCGCGTCTTTGACAACGCTATTGAAGGAAGAAATCGATGTCCTGTACATTTCCAGCACACCGGCACCTACAGCCATTGTTATAAAAAGTGCCGTCGAGTTGGGTATGTACCCCGGCATTACCATTGGCTGCGGTCATGCCGGCTTCACCAAGGCGCTGGTCGACCTCGCTGGTGCCGACATTGTTGATGGCGTCTACGGCGTCTATCCGACCGTCGGCTGGGAGGACGACGTACCCGCGATGGCTAAAATGACCGAGTACTGCCAGGAGTACCACCCCGGTGACTACGGAAACATGGACTACATTATCTCCTGGGCGCAGAGTCTGATTGCCGTCGAGATTCTGCGACTGGCGGTGGAGAATGCCGGTGCCGACAACCTGACGCCACAGGTGGTCGAAGAGCAGGGCTTAAAGAAGCTGAAGAACTTCGATGTCGGCGGCCTGCACGGTCCGGTGACCTACGTTCCGGGTGACAACCGGTTGTCCAAGTCCGTCCGCGTGTTCCAGATTCAGGATGGTGTGCTGGAACCCATCACGGGCTGGGTAGAGGCGCCGTTCATCAACTACGAATAATACGGTTGGTCTTTATAGCTAACGCTGGAGTAGGGCGGGGACCCTTCAAGAGAACGGGGTTCCCGTCCGAAATGGAAATAATATGCTGGTGCTGAACAACATTGAGGTCTCTTACCTCAATGTCATCAAGGTACTGCACGGTGTCTCACTGACCGTGGAGGAGGGGGCGATTGTTGCCCTGCTCGGGGCGAACGGTGCCGGTAAGAGTACCACGCTCAAGGCAATCTCCGGCCTTCTTCACATTGAAGAGGGCGAGGTAACCGACGGCAGTATCCAGTGGAATGGCGAGAAAATCGACAGGAAGAGTGCCGAAGAGATAGGTAAACTCGGAATTATCCAGGCACTTGAAGGCCGCCGGGTCTTCGGGCATCTTACCGCCGAGGAAAACCTGCTCGTCGGGGCCTATCATCGTACCGACCGGAATGCCGTGAAGAATGACCTGGCGATGGTCTACGATTACTTTCCGAGGTTGAAGGACCTGAGGCACGGTGTCGCCGGCTACCTTTCCGGGGGTGAGCAGCAGATGCTTGTCATCGGTCGAGCCATGATGGCTGCCCCCAAACTAATGATGCTCGATGAGCCGTCGCTGGGGCTGGCACCCCTCCTGGTCGAGGAGATATACAACATCATCGAGCGGTTCAATACCGAGTCCGGGACGTCGGTGCTCCTCGTCGAGCAGAACGTCAGAATTGCCCTGAGCATCGCTCACACCGGCTATGTCATGGAGAACGGCCGGATTGTCCTGGACGGCACCGCCGACTTCCTCAGGAACAACGAGGATATCAAGGAGTTCTACATGGGGCTCTCCACGGTGGGTACCAGGAAAAGCTACCGGGAAGTGAAGCACTACAAGAGGCGAAAACGATGGCTCTAAAGTCTGGTGGGCAGTATTACGATGTACTGGAGACTATGACCGCTGAGGAAAGGCGGGCATATCTCAACGAGAGGCTGCGTGAGGCAGTCGACCATGCCTACCACAATGCTCCTTCTGCCAGGGAGATGCTGGACCGCGCCGGAGTACGCCCTGCAGACATCCAGACGATAGAGGACCTGGAGAAGTTGCCTATCACCAGGAAGACAGACCTGATTGAGCTACAGAAGACCAGGCCTCCGTACGGTGGTTTCCTGGCGATACCGCCGGAAGATGTAGAGCGGATATTCATCTCTCCCGGTCCAATCTACGAACCGCTTCACAGCGATTCCATCGAGTGGTTTGCCAGGTCCTTCTACGCCGCCGGCTTCAGGAAAGGTGATATTGTCATCAATACCTTCACCTATCACCTGTCCCCCGCCGGTGTTTTGTTCCATGAGGCTTTGAGGGATTGTGGGGCCACCGTGGTCGTCACCGGCACCGGCAATACCGATATCCAGGTCCAGACGATGCTCGACCTCAAGGTTACCGGGTTTGTCGGTACACCTTCTTTCCTGATGACCGTCATCCGCAGGGCGGAGGAGATGGGGCATGACTTCCGGCGGGACTTCGTACTGGAGCGTGCCTGGTTCACCGGTGAACCCCTGTCACCGTCGGTGAGGAAAACCCTAGAAGAGGACTACACCCTCAATACCTGCCAGGCCTACGCGGTCACCGAGCCGGGGGGTGCCCTTGCTTATGAATGCCCGGAGAAATCCGGTATGCACTTTATGGATGACTACGTGATTGAGATAGTCGACCACGAGACAGGGAAGCAGCTTGGCCCCGGTGAGATTGGGGAAATCGTGGTTACTCCGGTGCACAACGGGGCCTGGGGCATTATCCGCTTCGGCACCGGTGACATGTCTTCGTACATCACCGAGCCGTGCCCGTGCGGGCGGACCTCCAATCGCCTGGTGGGGATTGTCGGGCGGACCGGTGATGCCGTCAAGGTGCGGGGGATGTTTGTCGTCACCCGACAGGTTGAGGAAGCGGTTCTCGGCATCGAGGCGGTCTCGCGGTTCCAGGTTATCGTCAGCCGTGAAGGACAGCGCGATGATATGGCGCTCAGGGTCGAACTGAAGAGCTTGGATATTGACCGGGACACACTGGTTAAGGAACTGAATGAGCGCGTTCAGAGTGTTTGCCGGGTAAGGGTAGACAGGGTCGAGTTCGTGGCAGCGGGCAGCATCCCCGAAGACCAGTCACGGATAGTGGACCAGAGGAAGTGGGACTAAGCCTGCTGGCAAATCACTCTGGCAGGGGTGTCTGGTCGTCATTCTTACAGAATGACGTTAGCAGAATCCGAAACCGGGTTCTGCCGGTGTCCCCCAGATAAAATCTTTCCCCCTTCCTCGGTAGGAAGGTTCTTCCTGTCCATGAAGGGTAAGGCACCGCCCCTTCTGAGGGGCCTCGCCTCTTCTGAGAGGCGCAACATCTGGGCCGCACGGGGATTGGTCGAAAGGGTTTTTCATCACCCTGTTAGATAAAAGCCGGAGGCCACAATTAAGGTATAAAATATATCTGGTAATGATAACAAGATTTGTAGTGGACGGTACTGTACAATAGACAGAAATAATACGTTTGAGATGGCGTTCAGCCTGTAATACGCGCTCCTGGCTAGTACATTTTAGGGGTGGCTGATTTCACCGGATTACGCACTCCAACCTTATCAGCAAACAAACACATAGAGTCATATCCAATTGAATTCGATTTTAAATTTCAAGAATAGCATGCATGATATCTATAGCATTCTTTGCATCTTGTTCTAATAAATCTTCCGCAATCGGTCTCCTCTTCGTATCCTTTTTCATTTTAGCTAACCTCTGAGAAATAGAATAAGGGTATTCATAAGGCTTTGGATGCGTAAAAGGATTTCTTAAAAGCCTCACATTGTTAATTTGTTCCACAAGGTAGTTATGCATTAACCCTTCTTCACGGCACAACTCTAGCATTCTTTCTAAGCTATTCGGAATTTTCGCTAATTCCTTTTTTTCAGATATATATTCTGTTAACCAGTGCTCAATAAAGGCTTGGCAAAGAAGAATTGTTGCAATAAATGCACCGTTAACAAATGCCAATCCTGCCTCTTCATACAAGAGGTTAGCTTCCATGTAGCCAACCATCCCTACATCCGAACAGCCATACTCACATGTGTACGGGCTTCGTAGATTATCTAGGTATTTGAATCTTATTAGCCTAGACTCAAAAGTATCACCATCAATTAACTCCAATTCAATTCTCAGATTATCATATTCTGGCTTGACTTCGTCACCGAATAAATCCCTTTGAATATTGGTCATTTTTCCTCGGATACTTTCAAAGTGTTTTTCAAAGACTTTAATTATCTTATTGTTTTTCCGTTGGTTTTGATTCTATCACAAGCTTA
>DAOUVG010000088.1 GCA_030667735.1 Dehalococcoidales bacterium | reverse complement strand
TATCGGCACCGGGGTCGGTGAAGGAGCCGGAACTTGAGAAGGTATCACCCTCATCGATAGTGGCTTCAGACCCGGCATCCACCTCCGGTGCCACGTTGTTGACGGTGACGGTAGCACTGGCGCTGTCTTCACCGCCATCATCATCGGTGACGGTCACTACAATGCTGTAGTCATCGGAGGAAGTACCACCGGGGTTATCGTCCAGGTACTGGTGCGTCTCACTGAAGGAAGTAGCACCCGCCGGGTAGTTGAAGGTCTCGATAGGACTGTTATCACCCCAATCCACAGCCAGCACAAAGGTGTCCAGAGTTCCCGGGTCGGTGATGTCACCGGTGAGCGTTGCAACATCGTTCTCATTGATTGGTGAGGTAACCGATATATCTGACAGCGTCGGTGCCACGTTGTTGACGGTGACGGTAGTGCTGGCGCTGCCTTCGCCGCCGTCGTCATCGGTGACGGTCACTGAGATGCTGTAGTCATCGGAGGAAGTGCCACCGGGGTTGTCGTCCAGGTACTGGTGCGTCTCACTGAAGGAAGTAGCACCCGCCGGGTAGTTGAAGGTCTCCGGTATGCCTTCACCCCAATCAATAACCACGGTGAAGGTGTCCAGGGTTCCGGGGTCATCGATAGTGCCGCTGACCGTGGCTATACCATTCTCATCAACCTCGTCGCCACTGGCAGTTATTATCGGTGCCACGTTATCGACCGTGACGGTCGTCGTGCCGGTACCCACACCGGTATCATCGTCAGTCACTTCGATGGTGACGGTGTAGACATCGTTGTCGTCATAGGTGTGGCTCAGGATGAAGGTCTTGTCTGTGAGACTCAGCGGCTGAACGCCTGAACCGTCACCATAGTCAACCGTGGCCGTCCAGCTATCGGTGCCGGGGTCGGTGAAGGAGCCGGAACTTGAGAAGGTATCACCTTCGTCGATAGTAGCTTCAAGCCCGGCATCCACCTCCGGTGCCACGTTGTTGACCGTGACGGTAGCACTGGCGCTGTCTTCACCGCCGTATCCATCGTCAACCGTCAGCGTCACCGTGTAGACTCCATCGTCAGCATAGGTATGGTCAGGGGTGACGCCTGTGCCGGTGGTGTCATCACCGAAATCCCAGGAATAGGTCAGGGGGTCACCATCGGGGTCACTGGAACCGGAACCATCCATCGTTACTGCCTGGCCCTCGTCTGCCTGTTCCGGCACGACAACATTCGCCGTGGGTGGTAGCTGTGGGTCCAGAGAGAATGGTGCCCCACTGGAGGTGTTGAAACCGCCCAGTTCCCAGGGGTCCCTGTCCCCGTCAAACAACCACGTGTTAGTGCTGGTGTCAGTCTGCGGTGTCACCTGATATAGTGGCCCCAGGGTACCCAGGTCTATCTCCGGGGCCCGGGGTGCAGAATGCCGGAACGATCGTCACCCACTTCCAATAGCCGTCGAAGGGGTCCAACCATTTTGGTGTTGGTACCCACACCCTTATTTTTACGGCTTTAAAGCAGATTTCGTCGATAACATCAACGCCGGGTATCACTAGAGTTAGCTCCAGCGCCTTAATGGCAATATCCTGTGTGAAGGTGGTGGTGGCGGTATTTGAGAAGCTGTTGCGCAGAGAGAATGTCGGTACGACATTGAAGATATCGGTTGCCGTCTCCGGGTATACGATATCAACGCTGTGACCGGCATCGAACTCCACCAGTGCCGAGTTACCGGTCGCCACAACGGAACCGGATTGTGTCTTCACCGTGTATTGTACCGACTCCGGGAACTGGAACGAGACCTCCACGGTCGGCTCGAACTCGAACTGGTGCGACTGGGTCATGTCCAGGTTGACAGAGACATCTACTATCTCGTACCCGGCCTGTGCTCCCCCAATCTCGGGCGAGTGCAGCCCCAGTGGTATCGGCATCCCCATCTTGTTGGCCCACGAGTCCAAGTCAATATTGAGGTCTACGAAGTTGCGAGTACCGCTGGCCGTGAGGGACTTTCCGTCACCTTCCAGTGATGCGGTCGTTTCCACCACAGGCAACCCGTAGCTGCCGCTGATACCATGCCCCAGTGTCTCCCACCATTCAATAGTAATCGGGTCCGCGAAATCGGCGCTGACTATGGGGCCGTACACAGAGTAGTCAAAAGGTGGGATTAAGTTGAATTCGGTGCAGCTAAACATGCATATCTTAGCCCACGCAGAGGATCCCAGGCCAAATCCGGCATTGATATCCATCGTCCCGTTAGGTGGCGTTACGGAGAACTGCCAGTCCGGCAGGAGGTCTACACTTGATTCTATGGTAACGGTGTCACCCGGCTTGAACGAATTAGCCCCCGGCGTGACCAGTTTCACCTGGACCGGGTAGTCGATTTCCACCGAGCCCGAGCCGAAGTCATAGAAGTCTACCGCAAGGTTGATACTTCCGGATGTGCTGCCACCGATTCTACCACCAAAATCGGAGCCGGCAATCTCCGTGATATATCCCGTGGAGCCGGATTCGTACCATGACTCTGAGATGATTGGGATAGTTTCATTTAAAAAATCGTCAGGTGCTGTCCCTTCCATCCACATGCTCTCCCCCGAGCTATGGAAAGTGACGTTGTAGACCGTTTCCACCGGAGGTTCTTCCCCTGGTGAAGCCAGTGCCAGGGCAGGTAACATAGAAAAGAGAACAGCGATTGCAATAATCGCTGTTAACCAAGGCCACCATCGATTGCACGAATACTTTACTTTCATCAGACCTCTCTTTCTTACTCCTAACCCCTCCAGGGAGGATAATAAACCATTGCAGGATATGAATATCGATGAGTTCCGTCAATACACAGACTACTTGAGTCCGAATAAATAGTCAAACGACCTTGTCCATGCCCTGTAGGGGCATTCGGTTGGGGCAGGCTATATATCATTGCCCTGCTTAACTCGTCCAGGGCTACGCCCATCGCCGGGTTCATACCTGCTGCCAGCGAGAGAGCAGAGGATCTGCCTCAGCCCAAGCCGAGATGAGCGAAGCCTCCCTTTGTGATATAGCCTCGTCATCTGAGGCTATTGTTGTCGCTCGGCCAAGTCTGTACTTTGCCTAACGCCGGATTGCTAACTCCGCTCAGCGGGATGTCAGGTAACATTTGCTTATGCTGTTACCCCTGTGAACGGATTTCCATACTGTCCACTCGATGTAACGCTCAGTCAAAATCCTGGCATCCGTCGATATGCTATGGTTTGCACAGTACTGGAGTGCTACTTATGTACTGGACGAGTACAGTGGCTTGCCAACTGCCACTCCATGTAGGTAAGATGTCTTTGTCAATCTATAACTGCTGCACGTTATTAACAATTATATTATCATCCACAGATTCAAATCCTCGTGGAGCGAGTTGTCTCCAATGACGGGAACTTTAGTCCTCAAAGTGGTATTATCATATATTACTAAGGTAAGCAAGCTGTCCAACGTAGTGCTTGCATGAGGAGATGAAAGGACACCGGGTCTCTAACTCGACAGGTAGTACGGTATTATTCTGTGACAGGTCACAGCGGCCTGTCAGCAACTCTGTGAATGGAGGAAACAAAGACATATGACGGAGCAGAAGGAAAGAAAGGAAGAGTTCAGGACTACCGTTGACGGCATTGTGGTCAACAGGGTATACACCCCGGATGACTTGCCAGGGTCCGGCAAAGACCCCGGTTTGCCGGGTGAGTATCCGTTTGTCAGAAACATAATGCCCAGCGGTTACCGCAGCAGGTTGTGGACAATGCGGCAGTATTCCGGGTACGCGACGGTGGAAGAGACCAACGGACGGTATAAGTACCTCTACGAACAGGGACAGACCGGCTTCAGCGTCGCTTTCCATCTCCCGACCCAGATGGGGTATGACTCAGACCACCCTATGGCCCTCGCGGAGATTGGGAAAGTTGGTGTGGCCATAGACTCACTTCAGGATATGGAGGACCTCTGGGATGGCATTCCCCTGGGAGATGTCAGTACATCAATGACAATCAATGCCACGGCTCCCATCATGCTGGCGATGTACATCGTCGCCGCGGAGAAGCAGGGCGCGGATATAAGCAAGCTTGCCGGCACAGTCCAGAATGACCTCTTGAAGGAGTACGTATCCAGGAATACCTACATATACGGACCGGAAGCCTCCATGCGTTTGACAACGGACATCTGCTCCTACTGCGCGGAGCACCTGCCCAGGTGGAACTCGATAAGCATCAGCGGCTATCACATGCGTGAGGCCGGCGCCACGGCGGTGCAGGAAGCTGCCTTCACGTTGGCCAACGGAATTGCCTACGTGCAGGCGATGATTGACAGGGGGATGGATGTCGACTCTTTTGCGCCAAGATTCTCTTTCTTCTTTGTCTCGTTCGGGAACCTGTTGGAAGAGGTTGCCAAGTTCCGTGCGGTGCGGCGTGCCTGGGCCGGGATAATGAAGGACAGATTCGGTGCCAAGAACCCCAGGTCACTGATGCTCAGATACCACGTTCAGACCGGTGGCAGTACCCTGACCAAGCAGCAGCCGATGAACAACATTATCAGGGTGGCGATAGAGGCACTTGCTGCTGTCCTGGGCGGGTGCCAGTCATTGGCCACTTGCTCGTATGACGAGGCACTGGCTCTACCAACCGAAGAGTCAGTGCAGGTATCCCTGAGGACCCAGCAGATTATTGCTCACGAAAGCGGTGTGGCAGACACGGTTGACCCTCTCGGAGGGTCGTACTACGTTGAATGGCTGACCGATAAGATAGAGGAAGGGATACACGAGTACATCGCCAGGATTGATGAGATGGGTGGTGCGCCCGCGGCAATCCAGCAGGGTTACATCCAGAGAGAGATCAGAAAGTCGGCCTACGACCACCAGAAGGCGGTGGATTCCGGAGAACAGGTTGTCGTCGGTGTCAACAGCTACGTTACCGAAGAGGAGACGGACGTGGAACTGCTGACGATTGACGAGGACGTGGCGGACAGGCAGATAGCCAGGCTCAGGAATCTCAGGGAGACCAGGGACAGTGAAAGTGTGAGGAGCACTCTGGAGAGGATAAGACAGGTGGCCGGAAGCGATGAGAACCTGATGCCGGCATTCATCGAGGCGGTGCGGGCGTATGCCACGGTTGGCGAGATAGCCGACGCACTGCGAGACGTGTTTGGCGAATACCAGGAGGCGGGTATTGGCAGCACGCTATAGGTGGTCTAGCGGTCAGTAGATAGAGAGGTTTGTTATGAAGGACAGCAAAATACGAGTTATAATTGCCAAACTGGGTCTGGACGGCCATGATAGAGGTGTAAACGTGGTGGTGCAGGGACTACGCGATGCAGGCATGGAGGTCATCTATCTGGGACTGCGGGTAATGCCGGAGCAGGTCTGCCAGGCAGCCATACAGGAGGATGCCGACGTCGTCGGCCTTAGCTGTCACACTGGAGCCCACATGGTGCTATTCTCCAGGACGGTGGAGCTTTTCAAACAGCAAAGCGACCGGGATGTCCTGTTCATAGGTGGTGGAATCATACCCAAGAAGGATATCGCAAAGACACAGGAGGCCGGTATTGCGCAGGTATTCGGCCCGGGAACACCTATTCGCGATATTGCGGGCTTCATTCAAGCAAACTTGAAGAGGGAGGACAATGATAGCCAAGATTAACCACATTGGGATTGCTGTGAGCAGTATTGAAGATGCACTGGTATTGTACGCTGACGCACTGGGTCTGACGGTGGGCACATTTGAAGTTGTTGAAGACCAGAAGACCAGGACTGCCATCATTCCGGTTGGCGATAGCAAAATCGAGTTGCTTGAAGCTACTGATTCGGAAAGTCCGATTGCCAGACACATTGAACGCAGGGGAGAAGGTCTCCATCACATGGCTTTCGAGGTTGCTGATATCGATGATTCCTTAAGGCTGCTGCGAGAAAAGGGTATTCGCCTTATCGATGAGCAACCCAGAAAGGGCGTTGAGAATACCACCATTGCTTTTCTGCATCCCAAAGCAACGGGGGGAGTCCTCCTGGAACTTGTTCAGGGCTAACGCGGCACTGCGATTAGCATGTCTTGACTTACACCTGTGCCTCAGATATATTTGTCGCCACGGAGACGGGCTCCAAATTCGAATAGGCCGATATTGCCACTGGTGACAACGTGAGGTTATCTGGTTATGTCAACCGATGTTGGCACCTGCCGAAAATATGTCTTCCCCAAGCCCTATTCCGCCATCACCGGCCTGGACTGCGTCTGCGATACTGTGACAAAGACGGCTGGTCGCGTTCAACATTTCCTGATTCTGCCTATGTAATCGCTTCAGCAACCCTCGCTTAAGATATGCAGGTATGACCGACAACAAGGAGGCATAGCAGAATGAGAATATCCCAACCTGGAAGACAAACACTATCCCCACAGAAGATACCGCTGGCACGACGGAAATTCCTGAAAGGTGTTACATCGCTGGGGGCACTGGCGCTATTGTCCTACTTCTTACCCTCCTGCTCACCAGCAGATGGAACGGCATCGGCAGGAGTATCAGGAGCATCGCTGGGGGAAGGTGGAGAGCTACCGGAGCAACGGACAGATGGAGACGTTTCAATCGAGGTAACACTTTTCAAGAGGAGGTCCATCAGGTCATACAGTAGCATAGCCATGACATTGGAGGAAGTATCCCAACTCCTCTGGGCGGCTCATGTTATT
>DAOUVG010000123.1 GCA_030667735.1 Dehalococcoidales bacterium | reverse complement strand
TCTCCATGCTCATAAGTACCTACCCGATAACGAAATTCAGAATAATCACGGTAAGAATAGCAACTGGTATAGCCAGGATAAGACAGAGAGTGTTTCTCAGTAGAGCAAACTTCAGGCCAAGACTAGCGATCTCAGCCGGAAGCTGAACCAGTCCCACAGTTACCCAAGTGATGATAAGGGCAGTCACCGCGAACAGGCTGACGCTATTATTTAGTAATGTTGCGCCGATAACATAGCTATTGATGGGGTTACCGGCTAGAATACTTCCAAAACAGGCTCCCCACAGAGTGTCCAGCACTACGTTCCCTGAGAAAATAGACGTTAGAGCTTCTTGTGATACAAAGGTATTAAACAATCCGATGCACAGAACGACGCCAATCAGGATAGGCAGTATGTTGGCAAACTGCCTGGTCGAACTCTTCAATGCCCTGACCAGGATATCCCTATTGATGTGATGGGTTGCTTGCTCTTTTCCCCCTTCAACGGCCAAACCTCCGTCGAAATCACCTGCCTTGTACTTCTCGATAACCTCTTCTACTATCCCGCTGACATTGGTGATGACCTTAATTCCATTTGACACGAACTGGTTGTGTGCAGCTGGGCCACAATAGCCGGTTAACACTACCTCAACACCCTCACTGACTGCAAAGATAACTGCTTGGACTCCTGCGCCAGGCCGAGATGTTGCCCCGGGGTTTACCAGCGCCTTGAAATCCATCGTCTCAGTATCAACAACAAGCAGATATGGAGATAGTCCAAACCTATGGGCAACGTTTGATGCTAAATCTGCGCCCTCGGCAGAGATTGCTATCTTCACAGTACTCCTTTGGGCAGCCAGAGGAAACCGCTCTTATTATAGCAGAAGAAATGCGTCTCGTGGTGATGGCCAAACATCAAGCCAGATTGTTCAGTGCGCCCGCCAAGCGGCTATTGCACGCTCCACCGGCCAGCCGGGAATGAGTGAGTCTATCTCTGCCATCAACCGGATGGTCTCTTTCAGCGACACTATTAGTTCACCACCGACCTTGACATCCTCTGACTCCGGTCATAGACTGTGAACACCGACTCAGACAGGTCTCGTCAGCAAGGACCTTCGAGATTCTTGATGGGTTCTTCGCCAACACGGGCGACATAGCAGCAGGAGCGGAGGTCACGAGGCGCAGATGAAGAAAGCCACTTCTTCCGAAGTCACCATTTGCGGTCACACTTATGATGAGTACATCGAGATGGTCAAAGCCTTCCACGGGCATGTTGCACCGGGAATGGCCCTGAGCGGGTTCATGGTGGACCTGGCTTGCCGAAACCTCCCACAAGGGGAGTATTTCGATGCCATATCTGAGACTCGCAAGTGTCTTCCGGATGCCGTTCAGTTGCTGACTCCTTGTACGGTAGGTAATGGCTGGCTGAGGATTATCGACCTGGGTCGGTTTGCCCTGTCACTTTTCGAGAAATACACCGGTAACGGCGTTCGGGTGTATGTGGATAGCCGGAAGCTCGGTGACTGGCCTGAGCTTAAGGGATTCTTCTTCAGGCTGAAGCCAAAGAAGGAACAGGATTTTGAGGCGCTGATGGCTGAGGTTAGACTTGCTCAAGCATCAATCTTCGGACTGCAGGAAGTGATGGTTAATCTGGACTCTGTCAAAACGCACCATCGAGGCGCTTTCGCGGTGTGTCCGTTGTGCGGAGAGGGCTATCCTGAAGACGACGGGGAAACCTGCCTGGGTTGCCAGGGCAAAGCGCCCTATCTGCGTTGTGAAGCGCCAGGTTCACGGGGAGATTAAACAGAGATGCTGCTGTAATCACGATGTGACTGAATGGAGGTAACAGACAATGTCATGGAAGAAAACAGCTTGTGTGCTTTGCGGCAATAGTTGCGGTCTGGAAGTCCAGGTTGAGGACAACCGGATTATCAAAGTCCGCCCGGACAAGGATAACCCCATAAGCGAAGGGTATATCTGTCGGAAGGGCACGAACATCGCTTTTCATCAGCACAATGCGGACAGGGTGCTTCACCCGCTGAAGAAGGTGGGAGACAGATTCGAACGAATATCCTGGGACCAGGCAATCAGTGAGATTGCGGAGAAGCTCAAAGGCATACTCCGGCAGCATGGCCCGCGCTCTCTGGCTTCGCTGGTCGGTGGTGGGGAGTTCAATGCTTACGGCGTCCCCTATCTTGTCCGGCTTGTCCGCAGGCTTGGTTCGCGATACAACTACTCAGCCGCTAACCAGGAGTTCGCCGGCCGATACTGGGCGCATGGATTGACGTTGGGTAGCCAGGGTTTTCAGTTCGCATCTGATCATGAGCATAATGACATGCTGCTACTTATCGGGAAGAACCCCCTGATGAGTCACAATTTCTCCCAGGCACGAAAAAGATTGATGAAGATGTCCAGAAACCCGGAGCAGCTTCTTGTGGTGGTTGACCCCAGACTTTCGGAAACCGCCAGGATAGCGGATATCCATCTGCCAATCCGCCCCGGCACCGATGCGCTCCTGGTCAAATCCATGATTGCTATTATTCTCAGAGAAGGGATGCATAATCAGGAATACATTAACGAGCATGCAGACGGGTTCAACGAGATACTGCCGTGGTTTACTGACTTCGACGTACGGGCGGCGCTAAAGGTCTGTGAGCTGGACTACGACCAGGTATTCAAGGTCTGCCGGGAATTCGCTACGCGTCGGTCGTGCCTTCATGATGACCTTGGAATACTGATGAATCGACACAGTGCGTTTGTATCGTATCTCCTGGTTGTGTTGCTGGCTATCTGTGGTCGTATTGGTGTGCCAGGAGGGAACTACCTGATAGGTGGAGGGGCAGGGTCGGACCCGAACGACCCGAGGACGTGGCGGACTATGGTAACAGACATTCCTGCCATCAACGGGATGTTTCCCCCCAATGTCATGCAGGAAGAAATCATGAGTGACCATCCGGACCGGCTCAGAGCCGTATTCAACTTCGCAGCCAATCCCCTGCGGTCGTATGCTGACACGACTGCATATGAACAGGCCTTTAGTCAACTTGACCTGCTGGTTGTGGCTGACATAGTAATGAGTGAAACCGCCGCCCTTGCCCATTATGTTCTTCCTTCCAGAACGGCCTATGAATCATGGGATGGCAACCCGGGCGGGGGGTTCTCGGAAGTCTACGGTCGTATCCGGCCGCCGGTTGTGGAGGCAGAAGGAGAGCAGAAAGAAGGCGGTGAGATTTTCACGCTTCTGGCCGATGCCATGGGACTGATTCCCGAGCTTCCTGAATCGCTCTATCTGGCGGCCAGAAGCAGCAACGTCAGGGAATACCGGGATGCGCTAATGGACTATTTCAGCGCTAACCCTGAGAGCGGCAGCGTCCTGCAGTTCATCGCCGCGAAGACCCTGGGCAATGCAGTTGGCTCCGCTCATCTGGCCAGCCATTTCACCATGTTTATGCAGAGGTCTGCGGCCCAGCAGGAAGAGGCCGCAAGGGCAGGCTTTGCCGTGGGACCGGACCAGGGCATGGACATATATCAGGCCACCATTGACCATCCGGAAGGCGTGTTGGTCGGGATACGCAATCCGGAGAAGAACATTGACGGACTGGCCACAAAGAGCGGGAAAATCCAGCTTCATAACCCGGAGATTGAGGACTGGATAAGTGGTATCAATCCGGCTGATGAAGAGGAACGGCTTAAACCCGACGATAAGCTCCCGTTGATTCTGATGGCGGGACGGCATATGGACATGAATGCCAATACGGGCATGCGGGACCCGGCATGGAATGAAGGCAGGCGGCCATGCACACTGGCAATGCATCCTGCGGATGCGGAGAGACTGGGCTTTTCCGACCGCCAGATGGTGAAGGTCATCACCGAAGCCGGAGAAGAGACCATAGAGGTGGAAGTGGCAAAAGACACCAGAGAAGGGCATGTCATCATTCCGCACGGATTTGGTCTGGTCTATGACGGGGTGAAGTACGGTGCTAATGTCAACCGGCTAACCAAGAATACGCATCGAGACCATGTAGGAACACCAATACATCGTTATGTTCCCTGTCGCGTAGAGGCCGTTTGAAGGCAATAGGGCGTTGCTACGTTGCGGAGACGGGAGAACTGTAAAGGACATGGAATAGTAAAGGGGAAGAGACAATGACAGAGAGTACTCAAGATAAGCCTGGCAGTCTACCGGGCCTGGTCCGTCTGGGCATCGGGATTCTGGTATTCGGCTCCGTTTGGGGATTGCTGGAGGCCACTCTGGGCGGGTTCCTGCACATGATTATATTCCCCAACAAGGGTGCCATTATGTGCGGTATCGGGGTGGTTATCATGGGCTCGGCCCTGGCAGTCTACAGAAAGCCGGTTATGCTGCCTGGTATCGGTATTGTGGCTGCCTCGTTCAAGCTGCTCGATGTCTGGCTGTTCTCTTTGCCTGTTGCCAGCATCCATATAGTGAACCCGGCTATGGCCATTGTATTTGAATCGCTGGCTTTCGGCCTGGTCGCGGTATTCATAATGGACCGGATAGCGAAGAATGCCTTCATCGGGATTGGAGCGGGAGCCCTGGCAGGTATCATAAGCGCCGTTGCCTGGGTCTATTTTGCCATATACGTAATGAATGCCCCTGCCTATGCCCGCGTAGTATTCACAGCCGGGGGATTCATCACAAATCAGGGCGTATTGCAGGCGGCTTTCTCTGCCATATTCCTGCCTCTGGGCTATCTTGCAGGTGAGTGGCTGGCGGTGAAGACTCCCCCGGTGCTGGCACGCCGACCCGTCTACTACGCTGTATCGGCGGCCACTGTGCTGTGCTGCTGGGGGATAAGTGCCCTGGCCATTGTGGCCGGGCTCTAGCCGGAGCAATGGTTATCATAATCACTGGTGCTATCGGCATCGGTAAGACCACTGTCTGTGAGAAGGTAGTCAGGACAGCAAGGGGTCAGGGGCATAGCTGTAGCGGTATCATCACCCGCAAGGCCGGGAACGAGGACATCGTCGTTGAGGACGTCCGGACTGGCGAAACAAGAGTCCTGGCCAGTACCGGTGTCATATACCAGGGTCCTCGCACGGCGAAGTACTTCTTCAACCCTGAAGGTATTGACTTCGGGATTCAGGCAATAGACAGAGGCGCTTCCTCAGACATCCTTCTGGTTGATGAGCTTGGTCCAATTGAACTTCGCGGCCAGGGATTCTCCGGGGTTGTTGAACAGATTGCCTCCGGGAATATTAACTGCATTGTGGTCATACGAAAGGGACTGCTCTCCGCTTTTCTACCTCGACTGGGCACAGCAGCATCGGTGTTTGAGACTACCATCGATAACCGCGAAGAGCTATCCGGGGAGATAGGGCTGGTATTGACCCGAGCAGTTACAACAGAATAGAGGAGAGTGCTAAAATGGAATGAACAGCACTTCGGTTACGCTTGAGGTGAACATGTGAATATCATTGATGAATTACTCTCTACCTTGGACTATGAAGCATCGGTAAGAGACATACG
>DAOUVG010000115.1 GCA_030667735.1 Dehalococcoidales bacterium | reverse complement strand
GTCCCAGGTCGTGGAACATGATGTCTTTCTGGATTAGACGGTGCGTGCCGATGCAGATGTCCACCCGGCCGCTTGCCAGTCCTTCGAGGACTGCCTGCTGCTCCCGTTGTGACCGGAACCGGCTCAATACCTCGACGACCGCCGGAAAGGCTTCCAGCCTCTCCCGGAAAGTGGAATAGTGCTGCTGGGCAAGCACCGTGGTGGGCACGAGCACCGCCACCTGTTTGCCATCGAGCACCGCCTTGAAGGCAGCCCTGAGGGCTACCTCGGTCTTGCCGTAGCCAACATCACCACAGACCAGCCGGTCCATCGGTTTAGTCCCTTCCATGTCCGCCTTGACGTGCGTCTGTACCTCTATCTGGTCCGGAGTCTCAACGTAGGGGAACGATGCCTCCATTTCCCGCTGCCAGACCGTATCCGGAGAGAAGGCATAACCGGTAACTACCTCTCGCGAAGCGTAAAGAGCCAGCAGCTCCTCGGCCATTTTCTCCACCGACTCCTTGACGCGCTGC
The DNA here is from genome assembly GCA_030667735.1 of Dehalococcoidales bacterium. Taxonomy (GTDB): domain Bacteria; phylum Chloroflexota; class Dehalococcoidia; order Dehalococcoidales; family Fen-1064; genus DUES01. The sequence continues at coordinate 5,298 of DAOUVG010000115.1, read as the reverse complement.
TTGGTCCTCGTCCATTCCTGGGTGCCGAGACGATTCAGCACCGGTGCCTGCTCTCCGCTGCCACCGATATAGCGGCTGACCCGCTCAATCTGGTCCGATGGTACGTAGAGTCGGTCACCGGCCGCGTAGCGCAGGACGAGAAACTCCTTCTCACCGTGCTCGGTACGCATTGTCCGGAAGCCGGTCAACCGGGCAACACCATGCTCAATATGCACCACGTAGTCGCCCGGCTTCATATCAAGCACCAGCTTACGTCGTGGCACCGGACGCTTCCTGAACAGCCGCTGCTCCTTGATGAAGCCAAATATCTCCGCGTCCGTGAGCAGGTACGTCTCGTCGTCCATTACCCAGCCGCCTGCCAGCAACCCCTGAAGCAAGGTCACCGAACCCGCAGGAGGTACCTCCCGTAGCTCACCGAGAGGCGGTGCGATGATGTCTTGTTCTTCAAGCAATTCCGACAGCCTGCTCGCCTGGTGGCTGACAAGGACCATTCGCTTCCCCTGTGTCATCATTTCCCTGACCCGTTCCAGAAAAGCCGGTAGCTGGCCGGCGTAGCTGGGAGCGGTGGCAAACCTTAACTGGCGGTGTTGTTCGCCTTCGGGAACGCCCCACGACGTGAGCACCAGCCGCTGTTTTGCTTCGACCTGTTCCCTCAACTCATCCCAGGTGAAATAAGGTCTCGGGAAGCTCTCCGGCAACTCACCACGCCCACGCTTGGCGGTGCGCAGTTCCTCTGCCTTGGCATCCAGGTCTGCCACCGCCAATTCAATACTCCGCGGCTCATCGAGGAGCAGCAAGGCATCTTCCGGAAGGTAGCTAAGAATGCTGTCCCTGCCGAACAGCGGGGCGTAGAAACGTAGATTTGTCGGTTTCTGCCTGCTGGTGAGCATTGTCAGTTCCTGCTCGAACTGCTGCCTGGCTTCATCACTGCATCCGGACAGGTCAATATCCCGCAGGAAGGACTCCAGGTCCGCCTGACTGCTAAGCAGGGGGGTCAGCAATTCGGTGGCCGGTCCAACAGTAACCGAAGGACTCTCTCTCTGCGACCGCTGTGTGGCGGGGTCAAACAGCCTGATGCTCTCCACGGTATTTCCGAAGAATTCGAGCCGGGCCGGCATCTCACTGGTCGGCGGGTAGACATCGATAATACCCCCACGATGGCTGGCAGTGCCCGGTACCTCGACAATGCTCTCTATCCGGTAGCCCATCGCATCCCAGCGTTCCAGCAAACGGAGAGGCTCAATCTCCATTCCCACCTCTACCTGGTGGAAAGTACCGGCAAATTCGTCACGCGCAGTCGTCTTTTGCACGAACGCTGCCGCGGAAGCGATAACCATCGGCGGGCCTGCCCGGGACCGGCCATCTCCCACCAGTGCGGAGAGGACTTCCAGCCTTTCCTGCTCTGTCGGGCTGTCTGAGGCAAGGCGTTCATAAGGCAGGGTATCCGGCTCAGGGAAGAGCCTTACACCGCCGGGACCACACCAGGTAAGAAGCTGTTCATAGAGCTTCCTGCCATTCTCTGGCTGCGCCGTTACCACCATGACCGGTCGCTGCAACTCGCGGTAGAGGGCAGCAATCAGGTATGGTTTGGCGGCATCAAGCACAGATACCATTGTGCTGCCGTCCTGCCGCTCCAGTTCTTCCACGAGCCGCCGGTAGCCCGGCATTTCGCCGACGAGGTGCAGCAATTGGCCGAGGTCCAGTTCCTCCATTTAGCTCCCCAAATACTTCTGGGGCTAGCCGTATCGGACTAGCCCTTAACAAAAGGAATTGTAGCACGACCATGCGAGCCTGACAAACGGTATCGCCTGTGTTACAGTGCCAGGCTTTCCGTTTAGGGTTTCCGGGGAAGAGACCCCGTTCCACACGGTCGCGTTGTTTGAATAGCTCGTGGACTCCCCACAGAAGAATCGCTCCGAATATCCCCAGTGTTCCTCCAAGGAAAACGTTACCTGAGAAAAGGGACACCACCAGCAACCCCACGCCGAGCACGGCCATCCCCGGCCAGGACCCGGCTCCCCAGTAGTACTCCCATTTTATAACCAGTACGTGCCCCAGGCCAATTGCCACTATGGCAACCGCACCCATCACCAAGCCAAGGTAGTCCATCACTCCCTCCGAAGTGCAGGTTCCGCTATCCGGGTGTCAGCAGTTACTCAGTCCCGTCTCAGCAGGACCAGCGCCAGCCCCAGTGCCAGCACCGTAGCTATCGGCGTCAACAGGAGACCTGTCCCGACCCCCACCAGTTCTGCCACCCAGCCCATTATCGGTGCACCGATGGCCACTCCGGCGGTAAGTGTGGCATGGAACATACCGGTGGCAATACCGCGTTCCTCGGGTCGACTGTGGTCTGCCACCAGCGCCGAGACCGACGGGAAGAGCAGTCCGTAGGCAGCTCCGTACAGCGCCATGATTACCGCCAGCATCGGGAACGTGGTCTGGGAAGGCAGCAGCACCAGCGAGGCTATGCCCAGGCCCAGACCGGCAATTACCGGCCACCGCCGTCCTATCCGGTCGGACAATGTCCCGCTGGGAAACTGTACCAGAATAAAGACCACCGAGAACGTGGCCAGCAGCATTCCCATGTGGAAGGCTTCCATCCCTGCGCCGCTCAGGTGGATTGGCAGCAGTGTTACAACGCCACCGAAGCTGAAGTACTGCGCAAAGATAGCGGCATAGGCAACCAGCAGCCCCCGCCTCCGGAAGAGCACCTTGATATTACTGAGACCACCACCACGCTGAGTCTGTTCCGCCGGCACCACTCTCTGGCCCCCGCCCGGCAGCAGCCAGCCCAGACCGGCACCCACCGCCAGCACCGTCGCGCCGGAAAAGAAGAGCCAGTTGTAACCCAGCCGCGAGACAATCACCCCACTCAGCCCGAACCCCACCAGGTTGGCCGCTGCTATGGACATACCGTAAATGCCCATAGTCCGTCCTTCTCTTTCTTTGGAGGAATAGACGGCAATGGCGGACATCGTTGCCGGTCCGGCAATGGCACCCGTTATCCCGTGAAAGACCCTCACCAGCGCCAGATGCAGCGGCGAACGGCACAGCACGTAGAGGAGCATCCCCAGGGCATCACCGACCAGCCCGGCAATCAGGGGGAACCTGTGGCCCACCCTGTCGATAAGCCTGCCAAAGAAAACGTTCGCCGGGGTGTTTACTATGGAGTAGAGGCCTATTATCAGACCCGTAATCCCCACTCCCGCGCCGAGTTCGGCGGCATAGAGGGCCATAATCGGCACCAGCAGAGTGGTGTCAAGAAAGCCAATGAAGGTGACCGAGGTGATAATCGGCAACACACGTCGGGTTTGGATGGACTCCGTAATGCTCATGCTCAGTCAATCGTAGCAAAACCGCTCCTTCCTTTCAATCCGGGTGTCGCAGGTTGTACACACAACCTGTGAACGCGCCCTATGCTATAATGGGTTCAATCTGGAGAGGACAGCATATTGTGACCGGAAAGCGAAAGAGCCGTTCAGCCTATCACCGGATAGTGGCCAAGTTCGGAACCAGCCTGCTTACCGGCGGCGGCAGTCACCTTGACAGGGAGGTAATGTCCGGTCTTGTCAACCAGATAGCCGGGCTGCAGAAAGAGGGACGCGAGTTGCTGGTTGTTTCCTCCGGGGCAATTGCCGCCGGCCGGGACAAGCTTGGCCTGACCAGGAAGGTCCGCGGGATTCCCTACCGGCAGGTACTCGCTTCCGCCGGCCAGATTCGCCTGATGAACATCTACGAGCAGCTCTTCGGGGAGCACGATATTACCATCGCCCAGGCGCTGCTCACCCGGGCCGATATTGCTGACCGCGCCGGCTATCTCAATACCCGCAACACGCTTCTGGCCCTGCTGGAACTGAGGGTAATATGTATTGCCAACGAGAACGACGTCGTTGCTACCGACGAAATCCAGGAGGCCAGGTTCGGCGACAATGATAACCTCTCGGCAATGGTGGCCAACCTGATTGATGCCGACCTGCTGCTGATACTGACGGATACCGGCGGACTGTACACCGCCGACCCGCACCGTAACCCCGATGCCAGCCTGATACCACAGGTAGACCATATAGACGCCGATATTGAGAAGCTGGCCTCGGACACCGCCGGCAGTACCGGTACCGGAGGCATGGTCACCAAGATAGAGGCCGCCAAACTGGCAACCGCCTCGGGGGTGACCGTGGTAATCGCCAATGGCCGGGAACCGGATATCATCCCACGGGTAGCCGCCGGAGAAACCATCGGCACGCGCTTCCCTCCCACCACCAGCAAGCTGGAGAGCCGACAGCGCTGGATGCTGAGCGGTCTTTCCACCAGGGGCAGGTTGGTGGTCGATTCCGGTGCTGCGCTCGCCCTGAAGAAACACCACCGCAGCCTTCTCGCCGCCGGCATCGAGCGCGCCGAGGGCAACTTCCAGAGAGGCGATATCGTTGATATCCTCGACCCCGACGGTACTCAGATTGGCTGCGGTATCGCCAACTACGCGGCGGCAGATGTTGCCCTGCTCAAAGGGGCACACTCGAAGAAGATTGTCGAGCTCCTCGGCCACGACTACGGCTCGGAGATAGTGCACAGGAATAACCTGGTGGTGGTGTAGAGGATTATTGTAGTAACCTCACCCCCTTTATCCCCCTCTCCTTGAAAGGAGAGGGGGAATTATAGGTAAGAGAAGGGCTTCGCCCTTCTCTAAGACATTTCCTTCAGGGGTTACAACGAATGTCATTCTGAGCACAACGGAGTGCAGGGCCGCTGCTAGCAGTGGCACAGAATCCCGGAGGGGTGCCGGGGGTGTCCCCTTTGTTGTTTGGCATGAGGTGAGATATGGATGAATTAAAGACGAATGTCCTCTACTTAGGCGACAACCTGGAAATCCTGCGCAACCGGGAGTACTTCCCCGACGGGTGCATCGACCTGATATACCTTGACCCGCCCTTCAACAGCAAGAAGGACTACAACATCCTGTTCAAGGAAAACGGCGGGGTTGAGTCCGAAGCGCAGATAAAGGCCTTCACCGACACCTGGCGCTGGACACAGGCAGCCGCCGATACATACTACAACATTGTCCAGAACGGCCCTATAAAGGTGGGGAAGCTCATCGACGCCCTGCATGATGCCATCGGCAGCAACGATGTCATGGCCTACCTGGTGATGATGACCGCCCGCCTGGTAGAGCTTCACCGTGTATTGAAGCCCACCGGCTCCCTCTACCTGCACTGTGACCCCACCGCCAGCCATTACCTGAAGCTGGTGCTCGACCAGATATTCGGGCCGGCCAACTTCAGAAACGAGATTGTGTGGAAACGC
>DAOUVG010000208.1 GCA_030667735.1 Dehalococcoidales bacterium | reverse complement strand
GCCCAGTCTCCCTTGACCAGTTTCTCATGGGTCCACACCGAGGTCGCGGAGTAGTCGGCCATGAGCTTGGTGTCAAAGCCCCTGACATCCGACGCTCTAACCATGACCAGCGTACCACCATACTTCGGTTCGGTGGCAATCGAAGCTAATTTTTCATCTTTTATAACTACTTCTTTCTCCTCAGCCTCCTCGGTTACAGGTGCTCCTTTTTCCACCACCACCCCGGTAGCGGTCTGCTCTTCGTCCGTCTCCGCGGCTGGTGCGGGCTGACACGATGACAACACCAGCGCCGCCACCATCAGGCAACTCAATACCAGCCACAACAATTTCCTTTTCATTTCTTAACCTCCTTTTCTCAAGACAACTCGATGGCATCCATGTTCTATATCATTCTCCCTGGCCTCCTGTCCTGGTCTTGTATTCTTGTACCTGTCTTCCCACCGGCATCGACTGAAGAATCTCAAAGATTGAATCGTGAGAAGATAGAGTAGTCCTCACCGTAGAAAAAGCACCGGCCGGTAGGCCCACCAGCGGGCAGGTCAACGATGAAACGGGTGTGAGGGTAGACTGCTTCCGGTTCCTGAAACATCGCCAGGCGTTCCTCGGTCATGACGTCTGATTCGAAGGCCCTGGACCAGATGGCCGTTCTGGTTATGCCGGGTATTATGGCATTTACCAGAACATCAGGGTATACCTCCCGCTCGATGGTATTGGCGATATTCTTGGTGAAGCTGACAACGGCTGCCTTGGAGGCGGCGTAGGCTGAGCTTCTTACCGAAACCGATTGGGCTGCTCTGGAGACAACATTGACGATACGACCGTATCCTCTTTCCAGCATCCCGGGAAGAACACGGTGCGTGCACAGCGCGACCCCAATCAGGTTAATCTCGATTACGTTTTTCCAGTTTTCAAAGGGTACACTATACATCAAGCTACCGCCATCGCTGATACCTGCATTGTTAATCAGGATATCAATGCGCCCGAAGCGCTCTATCGTCGCCGCAACCAGGCGGTCAATATCTACCTCCGATGTGACGTCACCTTGAACTGTCACCATACTGCTGTCGCAGGCCCTGGCGGTCTGTTCCAGCCCGTTGCCATCGATATCGAGCCCTGCTACGTTGGCATCGTCATTGTGGAAACAGATAGCAAGCGCTCGTCCGATACCGCTGGCGGCGCCAGTTATCAGTACTACCTTTCCCTTCACACTCATATGGCCAACTCCTTTATCAGAGACCTGCGTCTAGTCCTCACTCACTCTTCTGCGCTCTGGCACGCAGGCCCTTTTCCGTCCTCTTTGCCAGTGCTTTGCTGGCCCTCTCGCTTCCGTAAGCACCCATGCCACCGACACCTCCCCTCAACCTCGGGTCAAGCAGGTCCCTGAGGGCATCCCCGAACATATTGATACCATAAACAACGAGAGATAGAGCCAGACCGGGCCAGATAGCCATCCAGGGGGCATCAACCATATACTTCCGTGAAGGACCGCTGAGCATACCCCCCCAACTGGGAATCGGCGGCGGGATGCCGAACCCGAGGAAGCTCAGCGAGGCCTCGGCGATTATGGCCGCGCCCATGGCTATGGTGAATATGATGATGATGGGAGCAAACACATTGGGCAGGATGTGCCGGATTAGTATTCGTGCATTTGAAGAACCGATGGACTTGGCGGCATCCACGTAGACATTCTGCTTGGCACCCATCACGGCACTCCTGACTAATCTTGACGAACCGATACCGGTGAGTATCCCGATGCAAAATATTACCTGGAGAAGGCCGGGGCCGACGATTGCCATCACGGCCAGATAGAAGAACAGTGCCGGGAAAACGATAACGGCATCAACGAACCTCTGTAATATCAGGTCAACCTTGCCGCCGAAGTACCCTGAAATAAGACCTATCAACGTGGCTACAACTACGTCGAGAGTAGCGGCGCCCAGACCGACGTACATGGAGATACGAGCGCCGTGAATAATGCGGCTGAGCAAGTCCCGTCCGATATTGTCTGTTCCCAGGATATAGCCAGCCGATGGCGGGACCATGATGGCTTTCAGGTTGATATAGTTATAACCGAAGGGGGCCAGTAAGTCGGCAAATATCCCGACGACTAATAGTATCAGGACTATGACACCGCCGAAGGTGCCCATTGGCTTCTCTCTGACCAGCCTGATGAAGAAGTCGACCAGCCAGAAATGTCTCCGTGCCTCGAGTACCGGCCCTCCGGCCGCACCAACCGCTCTATCACTCATTTCCTGCTTGCTCCCCTATCGGTAACGAATCCTGGGGTCAACGTAGGCATAGCTGATATCGGTAATAATGATACAAACCATGACTATGATCGCCATAATCAGGTTCACACTGGAGATTATGGGATAGTCTCTGTTATTGATAGCGGCAATCATGAGGCGCCCCATACCAGGCAGGCAGAATATCTGTTCCATGATAATAGCCCCGCCAAGCAGGCCGGGTATGCGCGCCCCTAATATGGTAATCAACGGCAGGGAGGCATTTTTCAGGGCATGCCGCAAGACCACCACCCTCTCCGTCAGCCCCTTTGCCCAGGCGGTACGTATGTAGTCGTTCCGGAGGACTTCCAGCATCATCGTGCGCGTCATCCTCATCAGACCGGCCGACGTACCTGTGCCCATTATTATCGCCGGGATGATGAACTGCCCCAGGTTACCCGATACGTCGTCGACAAGGGGGATGTACTCGATGGGTGGAGACCAGCCCCAGTATATCGCCGGGAGGACTACTATCATGGTGCCGAGCCAGAAGTTGGGGATGGCAAGACCGGCGATGGCGAAGGTACGCCCCACATAGTCGCCCATGGTATCCTGTCTTATCGCCGAATACACCCCTACCGGAATGGCTATCAGGATAGAGATGATGAGGGACATCAGGCTCAGCTCGAAGGTTACCGGAATCCTCGCTCTGAGGTCATCAATAACAGGACGCTGTGTCCATAAGGAATTACCGAGGTCTCCATGCAGGATAATCCCGCCTATCCAACGCCCATACTGGACATGGACCGGCACGTCCAGCCCAAGTTTCTGCCTGACCCATTCGATATCGATTTCAGCTTCAGTCGTTGCCTCCCCCAGGTTACTCATCTCGGCTGCCATCATGTCTATCACGTTACCAGGCACAAAACGCACAACGAGAAAGACCATGATAGTTACAATAAATAAGGTGGGTATGAGTAAGATAAACCGCCTGACTAGGTAACCACGCATGGTATTCTCCTACCGGTTCGCGCTATCTTGCTTATGCCCGGCGTCATAGCCTGCTTCTACCCGTATTGACCTGAGTATCAACCTGGTGTTTATTCCGGCATACTCTTCCAGAGTGACGTACTGTTTCAGGAACCACCGCCTCATCCCCCAGTTGTGGATTTTCATGAGGATGTCATGAGCCACCAGTAAAGGTGACTCCATCTCGAATTCGCCTGCCTCGATGCCGTCAATCAGCCGCTTTTCAAAGAAGTGCACCATAGCAACCTGGTCTTTCAGCAACGTGTCTCTGTCTTCACGAGAGAAGTGGCTTATTTCCCGGTTAAAGAAAAGGTTGTAGTTCCGGCTACTCTCTGCCCACGTGAAGCAGGCAGTGATGCATGCTTTAAGGGTTTCAGTCGGGCTAACAGCACCAATTTCATGAAAAAAGTCTTCGAGCCGTTGAAGCCCCCGTGCCCTTGCCGTGCATATCAGGTGGAGAATGTCATTTTTCGAGCCGATGTAACGATAGATGGACCCCTCGGATATGGCACATGCTCTGGCCAATT
>DAOUVG010000269.1 GCA_030667735.1 Dehalococcoidales bacterium | reverse complement strand
TTTATAGGAAACTCCGGTCAGGGCTAGTGAGCCCCTCGGCCCCATTTGTTAATGGCGCCCATGCCGGTGCCCGTGCAGGTGACCATTCCTGCGCTACCATAGCAGGCACCCATGCCGTTTTGACCGCCCATGCGCAATTCGGTAGGGCCGGTCGTGGTCCTGCTGACGGCCTGTTCGGTCCTCTCTGCTCTCTGCTGAATCATTAAACCAGCCTGTTCCTGCGTCAGAGTGCCGTTGTCTACTCTGGCCTGTACCGCTGCTGTCTTTTCAGCCATAATGGCTTCCACCAGCTCGTCCACGGTAACTCCCTGTTCAGCGGCAATCTCAGCGAGGCTCTTGCCTTCCTGGCGCAGCTCACAGAGTTCCTCAGGGGTAAGCCCAAGCAACTCGCTCACTATTTCCGAGCAAGCTACTCCTTCACCCTGGAGTCCGTGCCAGCCATACCCGGCGCAGTAGGTTTGGACATCCGTTTCCTCCGGCGTATCGGCGGAAACGACGCCACCCAGGGTTAGAGCCATTATGGCTGCCACCCCAACTGCCAGACCCAGTACCTTTAGTCCCTTTTTCATCTTGTTACCTCCTTTCTTTATTATTGACCGTTTTTCCTGGTCTCTATGGTCAATTATGAGGCACAGTTGTGGAGCAATTATGGAGGTAGAGTGTGGAGTATATGTAATTCCTGGCAGACACTTTCTACAGAGGTGGGAAAATTCGAGGGACTGAGTGTTAAAACGCTTTACCGCATATTATGTAGGGCGGAAACATGGTCTTCCGGTGGGCTATTCGATAGAAAACATGGCCGATGACCACGTCATGTTATTGACAAGGGAGAACACTGAATTTGCCATTAAAAAGTAATCACCTGGAAATCATCAATGCCTTGCGCATCCTCTGCTCGATGAGTGGCCGGAGTATGAAGAGATAGCCTTGTAATTCGCCGGCCGTTGGCGTTGCCCCCCAGCGGGACAAGGACGCGCCTTGCTCAACCGAACTTCTTCACCAGGTCAGCGTTCTCTGTGATTTCATCGGTGAAGCGGGGATACATACCTACGATAACAGCATCCGTGGGTTTGATATGCCCCAGGACAAATTCAAAGACGTCGCTCACCTGCTCGGGCGTGCTACATGTTCTTCCGCCTGCGAAGAGCTTGAAGGCAAGACACGTCTTCGTGGTCTTACTTATGGTGTCGCACATCTTCGTAAGTTCCGAGGGCAGATATAACTCCCAGCCCCCATACCCGTCGTGCGGCACCTCAGGCATGATTTCCAGTATCTCCTCACGGGTTTTGGCCCACCGATATAAGGATGCCGTGTAGAAATCGACGTCCCATCCCTTTTCCTCGATGTATTCAATTACCTCCGGCATGTGTGTCCCAACCCCAACCTGAACGCCTGTATCGCGTATTCTCGCCAGGAAGTCACGGGCCGTATCGATCTTTCCTTCCCGCCACAAATCATCCGCCGTCCATCCGAAAAAGTAGACGCCGATAGGCTTCAAATCCAGCATCCTGGCGAATCCGTTATCACGGTCAGCCATCTGCGGCGCACTGAGAGGGATAACGTATATATCCTCACCTTCTTCACGAAGTTTCAAGAGGACATCCCGAACTTTTTCATTGTAGTTTGCCTGCCACGTGTTTATGCCTTGCGAAATGCACTTTCGCAGGAACTCCACGGTCCGATCCACTGTGAAGTATTCGAGCATATGCATGCCCATCAGCTTGGACTGATGGGATGCTCCATTTTGCTGGTTACCTCCGACTATCAGTCGTGAGATTGTGTGTGGACCAAAGGGGACTTCCGGCATCTTTAGTGGTACTTCTGACATTCCTGCTCAGTTCTCCTTGTTTTCTATCGTTTCACGTATTCCTGTCGCGTAACTATGCTAACGATTACCCGTGCACTCTTCTCCTTATCCGGCAGCTACAGCAGAGGATACGCCATCCACATTGTCTCCGGGGAACGGGGAGGGGAACATCTCCGGCGTACTCCAGGTCCCCGAAACAGGATAACACCTGACTGAATGGCCTGGCAGAAGCCGGGGTGATGACAACGGCCCCCGATAACATTGGGACTCAACCCATCATCATTAGACGGATTCCCATGGACCTCTCTGGCAGCATTCTGCTCATTCACCGAACCTGCACTAGGCAGGCGTTTTGAGCAGTTCCATGATGACGCTGCCGGGCCCGCCAATATCCACGTAGGCCATGGCGCCCGGAATCGCAATCATGATTTTGCCCCCCTCTGCCTCGAGCTTGGCGGCTGTGGCATCCACATCAGCCACACGGCTGCTAACGTGATGCAGTCCTTCCCCGTGGGTATTCAGGAAGTCAGCCCAGAGCGACGGCTTTCCCTCCACAGGCTGAAGCAACTCAAACTGTACCGGACCCAGCGACGCGTGGGCCAGCTTAAGTGCGCCGGCATCCCTGACTGTCCAGGGACCAATGCCGAGTTTTGACTGCCACGATTCCAGGGTGGCTTGCACGTCCTTTATAACGATTCCAACGTGGTCGAATGAGTCCATCATTGCTCCGCTTGCCATGGTGGGTTACCTCCTTCACGTATTGAGTATCTCACGTTATCAGCCAGCAATGTGCGGGTCAAGACCTCGCGTTGACTCCAAGGGGGCTTGACAAACTCCACGTCGGGGAGTATATTCGTTGTGCCACGTGGGTACGGATACGTAGACACGATGTACATACTGGCAATGAAGCGTATAGCAAATAAGGAACATATCAGCGGTGAAGTGCAAATTCATCTTTCAACGACATAATAGACGGTGGAAAAGGTGAAGGGCACTGCAATTGCCAATCCGAGGGTAATAGCGGGTGCCCTTTTTCTAGTCTAATCGATGATATTTTTTCATCACCGGCATGGAAAATAAGAACTGGAAAAGGAGGTGTCTGCCTTCAGTGAGAATAGCTATATACACAGAGCATGGTGCGGCTGGTGGTTGAAATGTTATCTGTAAATACAGTTCGAGAACGCGATATATGAAGGAGGTCGCAATGT
>DAOUVG010000216.1 GCA_030667735.1 Dehalococcoidales bacterium | reverse complement strand
TCTATGACTCCCCGCTTCTTCAGGGCTTATTTGTTGAGCCGAGGGACTTCCCTTTTTCGGCAACCTGAAAGGTATTCCTCAAGCAGTCGGACTTCTGCCTCAAGCAGAAGATGGCTGCTTGAGCCGGTAGTATTCAAGCACGTTCTTCAGAGCAGCGGCACCGCGCTCCAAAGTCGGAAACACAGGTATGCCGCCTTCCTGGAATCTGGGGATGGTCTCCCGAGCTTCGGCCATCTCTTCCGGGTTGTAGTAGGGAAGAATAGCCATTACCGGTTTCGAGGTTTCCCTCTTCACATCAAGGGCTGCTTTGATATCGGCGTCACGCATCTCCGGACCGAACATGAAAGTGCCCACTCGTGACTGGAGTACGATATTATCAATATTGTTATCCCTGGCTACCAGCTTCAGGATACGCGCCAATTCAATACGGTTTCTGCCCGCGTCGGTATCAATGGGATTACGGTAGCTGCCTCCTATCAGGCTGAAGAACGTCGCCAGTTCTTCGTAGGACTGTTCCGATAGCAGAGGCACGCGGAATCCGGCCCCGTCGAAGACATCCGTGCTGGCAATGGACTGGCCACCGGCACCACCGACCAGGGCTACCCTATCGCCCAGAACGGGAGGGAGGTGAATAAGGGCTTTAAGTGTATCTATAAGCTCTTCCTGGCCGAATACCTGTATCACACCGCATTGCCTCATGGCCGAACTCCACACTTCCTGCGGTATTGCCAGTGAAGCCGTGTGCGAGCTAACGGCCCGTCCTCCGTCCGTTGTCCAGCCGCCTTTCCAGAGCACCACCGGTTTTCTGGCGGCTACTTCCCGCAGCACGGAGAAGAATCTCCTGCCGTCTTTCACCCCTTCCAGGTACATGCCAATGACCTCAATCGACGGGTCCTGTCCGAAGTAGGCCAGGTAATCACTGGCATGGAGCATAGTCCCGTTACCGAAGCTGACAGCCTTGTTTATGTCAACACCTTCGGTGTGTGCTTCCCGGGCAAAGTACATGGCATGGCCGCCGCTCTGCGAAATCAGTCCCACCGGCCCGCTGCAACCGCTGTACTGGTCACCAATCTGCCTCAGGCCAATCCCCGGCGTGAATATACCACGGCAGTTGGGGCCGATGATATGAAAGTTTGCCTGCTCCGCCCTCTCCTTCAGCAACCGCTCCAGCCTTATCCCCTCTTCAGTGTTGGTCTCGGAAAATCCGGCGGTAAAGAAATGGGCTGCGGCCACATCTTTCCGGATGCAGTCCTCAAGCACCTGCGGAGCCATATCTCGCGGGAGGTTAATGATTGCCAGGTCCACCGGTCCGGGAATATCAACGATACTGGTGTAATTCTCTACTCCGAGGGCACATATACCCTCAATGGATTCCGGATTCACCTGCACAGAATAGAGCTTGCCCTTGAAGGTGCTCTCATTATGCAGCCAGTGGAAATTGCCCCTCTTGCTGTCACCAACAATAGCCACGCAGCGGGGATTGAAGGCCCTTTCCATTTTTTCGAAATCTACTTTCAAATTCCCCCCTTGATTATCCGCCGGAGCTTTCCCGGGCATTCCAGTGCCACGTCCTGGAAATACGTTGCTTTGTTATCTTTCCTCTCTCCCTCTGCAAAGGGATTAAGGAGGGTCTAAAATCCCTCTCAGTCTCCCTTTATGAAAGGGAGATTAAGAACCACTCTTCTCATAGGTATTGACAATCCGTCCCTTTGGAATTACGATTAGTCCTACAATGTCAATATTGCTCAGGTGAGGTCCCGGCATTTCCTCCTACCGGGGCAGCACCGGGGAGGCAAGCAAGTGGCCAGTCAAGCATGTCAAATCTGCGGGCGCCACAGCAAGTCTGACACCATGGAGCAGCACCACATTATTCCTATCGAAGTGACCGCACCAACCGATATCCCCGAATCGCAGACCCTGTGGCTGTGTGCCAACTGTCACCACGAAGTACATTCCTGGTACCGCTCCAAGGTTGCCAAGACTACCTATGACCTGAACATCAAACACTTCCGCCCGAGGTCAGACCTCGAACTGGTCCACGAGTATCAGGCCGTATTCAACAGTTACCTGAAATACAAGGCAGAGCAAGACCACCGCACGGTACCACGTTAGCCACTGGCGGACAGGCTAGTCTTCCCTCTTGATGATGGTGGCTACTCCCTGACCACCGCCGACGCAAGGAGTCGCCAGGCCATACGTACCACCCCTGATTTTTAATGTTCTGGCGAGCGTTCCGACAAGCCTGGTACCGGTAGCACCGAGCGGATGACCAATGGCAACCGCGCCACCATTTACATTTACCTTCTCCGGCTCAATACCCAGCTCTTTTATTGCGTTGAGAGCAACGATGGAAAACGCCTCGTTTATCTCCCAGAAGTCAATGTCCTTAACCTCCAGGCCGGCATGCTTCAGAGCCTTGCGGCTGGCCGGAACAGGTCCCAGCCCCATCATTGACGGGTCGACGCCGGCCCATCCCATGGAAACGACCTGCGCCAGGGGCTTCAGATTGTACTCAGCAGCCTTTTCCCTGGACATCAGAATCATGGCCGTAGCGCCGGCGTTCAATGGTGACGAATTCCCGGCAGTTACCTGTCCATCCGGGGTGTAGGCCGGATTAAGTCCGGCCAATGCTTCCAGGGTAGTGGTTGCCCGGATGGCAACATCGTGGTCAATGACCTGTTTGGTGCCGTCTGCCAGTGTGACCTCCACGGGCATTATCTCGCCCTTAAAGAAACCTTCCTCCAGTGCCCTGGCCGCCCTCTGGTGGCTTCGCAGTGCCCAATTGTCCATGTCTTCACGGGTGAAATCAGTATGCTTCAGAAGTTTCTCCGCGGTGAGTCCCATGTTCATCGCGGTCATCAGGTCGTATTTCTGGAATCGGGGGTCCAGGAATAGCTTTTCGTTGGGCTTGATCGGTGAGAGACTGGGGTCGCCGCCGGCGGGACCACCCATCGGGACATGCGTCATGTGCTCGATTCCACAGGAGATAACGATATCTGAATATCCCAGTGCTATCTCCATCGCCGCTGTGTGCACGGTCGACATCGAAGAGCCGCACTGACGGTCGATATGCGCAGCCGCCACGCTAAAGGGTAGCTCGGCGAGGAAGGCAATATTCCTTCCCCCGAACATCATCTGTTCACCCCAGGGCTGGGCAGTACCGGCAAGGAGTTCATCAATATCATCCGGCTTGATACCGGTACGCTTGATAAGCTCTTTTATCAGTTCCGCAGCGATATCATCCATACGGACGCTATTGAAAACGTCCCTCTCCGGGTCCCTTGGTCTTGACCTTGAGAATGACGACCGCAGGTAGTCAGCAATTACGACATCTCTTCCTTCCATTGTTCCTGAACCTCCTTATACCTTAGCGTATTATTGCTCTCTGTAGTGTATGCAGACATATCCTATAGCATACTATGTCTCCGGTCAACCTGTTGTACTGGTCCCTAACAGGGTGCTGAAAAACTCTTTCGACCCAACCCCGTGCGAGCCCCTCTCAGAAGAGGGGGCGCCCCAAAGAAGGGGCGGAACCCCTCTGGACACCCCAAAACGGTGTGTGGGCTAGTCTTGTAGGCGGGGTTTGTTTGCACCTTAAAGGCTGGTGTTTGCCTGGGCTATGGTTGGGAAGGAGACTGTGACCACAGTCTTGCATGGGCAGAAGGCCGAATCGAGGGGGACATCCCCT
>DAOUVG010000199.1 GCA_030667735.1 Dehalococcoidales bacterium | reverse complement strand
TACTAGAGATTAAGAACCCCCCCCTGGTTTTGCGCTACTTTCTTGATGTAGGCCAGCACGAACTGAAGAAACAAACTGATGATGACTACATCGTGGACAGAGTGATGGAAATAAATACCCGGTTGAGTGACAGCTTCGTCTTTTCCAGTGGTAAGAACATGGCTGTATTCAAGGGCGTGGGTTACCCCGAGGAGGTAGCCGATTACTTCTGCCTGGAGCAATATCAAGGTTACCTGTGGACAGCACACGGGCGGTTCCCCACCAATACGCGTGGCTGGTGGGGTGGGGCTCACCCGTTCAGCATTCTGGACTGGACGGTGGTCCATAACGGTGAGATTTCTTCTTATGGAACAAATCGTCGCTACCTGGAGCAGTTCGGCTACCACTGCACCATGCAGACCGATACCGAGGTAGTAGCTTATACCGTTGACCTTCTCATACGCAAGCACAATCTGCCACTAGAGATAGCAACCAGGATACTGGCGCCACCTTTGTGGAGTGATATTGAGCGCATGGCACCAGGAGAGCAGAAACTGGTGCGAACTCTGCGTCAGGTTTACGGCAGTTTGCTCCTCAATGGGCCTTTTGCGGTGATTATTGCCCATCACGACGAAATGATCGGACTGACCGACCGCGTAAGGTTACGGCCGCTCACGGTTGGGGAAAAAGGAGATATGCTCTACCTTTCATCTGAAGAGTCTGCTATTCGTCTGATATGTCCTGAACTGGACAGGGCATGGATTCCTATGGGCGGCCAGCCCATCGTGGGGAGGCTGAGGAGCCCGCTCCAGCCGCAGCCGGTAGTCGCTGGGGAGACGACATGAAATGTTAACGAAGAGAATCATCCCTTGCCTTGATGTGAAAGACGGTCGGGTTGTAAAGGGGAAGAGTTTTGTCGAGTTACGCGATGCCGGCGACCCGGTGGAACTGGCGAGTTTCTATTATAAAGAAGGTGCCGACGAGCTGGTATTCCTGGATATAACGGCAACCCCTGAAGAGCGTAACACTATGGTGGATATCGTTGAGCGCATCTCTGAAGAGGTGTTTATGCCGCTTACAGTTGGTGGTGGGCTGCGCAGCATCGATGACATGCGGCGTATGCTGCTGGCCGGAGCAGACAAGGTATCCATAAACACGGCGGCAGTGCTTGACCAATGCCTTATCAGAGAAGGTGCCAACAAATTCGGTAGCCAGTGCATCGTAGTCGCCATAGATGCCAAACGAGTAGCGGAGAGCAGACCACCCAAATGGGAAGTCTATACTCACAGCGGCCAGGAACCAACCGGGATTGACGCCCTGGAGTGGGCAAAAAAGGTAGTGGAACTCGGGGCCGGAGAATTATTGCTCACCAGTATGGACGCTGACGGACACCAGGTGGGATATGACATTGAGCTTATCCGTGCCGTTTCTGAGGCAGTTAGCGTGCCGGTTATTGCCAGTGGTGGTGCCGGTATTCCGGAAGACCTGTATCAGGTGCTGGTCCTGGGCAAGGCAGACGCAGTCCTGGCTGCCAGTATCTTCCATTACGGGACTTACACCATCAGTGGTATCAAGAAATACCTGATAGAACAGGGAATCCCGATAAGAGTTTAAGAGAAAGACAGTGAAGACCTATCTGACACCCAAATTTATGGTACAACGAGACCCTGAACGGTGTATTCAGTGTCAGGTGTGTGTCAACCAGTGCAGTTTCGATGCTCACTACTACGATGCCGAAGATAACGAGGTAAGAAGCCGTGAAGAGAACTGTGTGGGCTGCCATCGCTGTACACTCTTTTGCCCAACCCGGGCGCTAACTATCAGCCGGAATCCGCAGGACTACAGGGAAAACTATAACTGGCGTCCCGAGGTCATTGAGGATATTCTAAAGCAGGCAGAGACCGGTGGCGTGCTCCTCACGGGAATGGGTAACGATAAGGGCCAGCGCATCTACTGGGACCACCTGGTCCTCAATGCCAGCCAGGTAACCAATCCTTCTATTGACCCGCTCCGTGAACCGATGGAGCTTACCACCTACCTGGGACGGAAACCTGACCAGGTAGAACTTGATTCAGAGACGCTCGAACTGAAGACGGAACTGGCACCACAGATAAGCCTGGAAGTCCCGGTGATGTTTGCTGCCATGTCCTATGGTGCAGTAAGTCTCAATGTACACGAATCTCTGGCCAGAGCAGCCACCGAGATGGGTACTCTGTGGAACACCGGTGAAGGAGGACTCCACCCCAAGCTATACAAGTATGGAAATAATACTATCGTCCAGGTAGCTTCCGGACGTTTCGGAGTCCATGCTGAGTACTTGAGTGCGGCTAGAGTAGTCGAAATCAAGATTGGCCAGGGAGCAAAACCTGGAATTGGTGGGCACCTTCCCGGAGAAAAGGTGAGTAGTGAAGTATCACTGACTCGAATGATTCCCCAGGGTACTGATGCTCTATCCCCATCACCACAGCATGATATTTACTCCATTGAAGATTTGGCACAGCTTATTTACGCCTTGAAAGAGGCAACAAATTATTCCAAGCCAATATCGGTGAAAATTGCCGCTGTACATAATTCGGCTGCCATTGCCAGTGGCATGGTCAGAGCCGGTGCCGATATTATTGTCCTTGATGGGCTCAGGGGAGCTACCGGTGCTGCACCTAAGGTTATTCGTGACAATGTTGGTATCCCGATTGAGTTGGCACTGGCCTCGGTAGACAGTCGACTGAGGAAGGAAGGAATACGCAACCGAGCTTCTATTGTGGTCTCAGGGGGCATCAGAAATAGCGGTGACATAGCTAAAGCAATCGCCCTGGGTGCTGATGCCGTTAATATTGGGACGGCGGCTCTCGTTGCCCTGGGTTGTCATGTCTGCCAGCAGTGTCACACCGGGAAATGCGCCTGGGGCATTTGCACCACTGACCTCCGTCTGACCAAGAGGGTCAATCCTGATATTGGTGCTCGCCGCTTAAGTAACCTGCTTCGTGGCTGGAGCATTGAACTCAAAGATATACTGGGCGGCATGGGCATCAACGCTCTGGAAAGCCTGAGAGGCAATCGCCTGCACCTGAGAGGCATTGGGCTTACCGATACCGAACTTGAAATACTTGGGATAAGAATGGCAGGAGACTGAAATGGTAAGGGATAAACCCAATGAGGTTGTAAAGATAGATGCCAGTGGTGTGTTTTTCAGAGAGCTTAACGCCAGACTGCAAGAAACATTCTCTGTTGGCACTCGGAAGGTTGAGCTTCAAAATGTCTACGGGCAGAGATATATTGGCACTAATCTGGATAAGCCAGTCGAAATTGAGATATTCGGCACTCCGGGCAATGACCTGGGAGCATTTATGAATGGACCGAAAATCATTGTGCAGGGAAACGCCCAGGATGGCTGTGGGAACACGATGAATAGCGGAGAAATAATTGTACATGGCCACGCTGGAGACATCGTTGGTCTGGCAGCCAGAGGTGGGAAGATATTTATCCGGGAAGATGTTGGCTACCGGGCGGGTATCCATATGAAGGAATATCAGGACAAAAAACCGGTGCTGGTAATCGGCGGTACCGCGCAGGACTTCCTCGGAGAATACATGGCTGGCGGCATCTTAATTCTGCTGGGTATGAATCTAGCCGAAGGGAAGTGTCACAAAGCTAAATTTATTGGTACTGGAATGCATGGGGGCGTCATTTACCTGAGAGGAACTGTCGAGGATTACCAACTGGGTAAGGAAGTCGGCATCGCTGAATTGGAAGAGAAGGACTATCAGATTCTCCGCCAGTTGGTTGGTGAGTTCGCTGCCCACTTTGGTTACGATGCTGAAGAGATATTGAAGCATAAGTTTATCAAACTGTTCCCTCGCTGGCTCCGACCTTATGGGAGGCTTTACGCTTACTAAGTATGGGATTAATAATCAGCCAGGGGGTAAACCT
>DAOUVG010000164.1 GCA_030667735.1 Dehalococcoidales bacterium | reverse complement strand
TAAGGCGAGAAATACAGAAAGGAGGTGACCGACAATATGGAGGAGAAAACCGGCTTTAAGTGGGCCGTGCCCGAGGAGCTCGGCATCCCGCCGGATAAGCTCCGGGCCCGTCTCGACTTTTACCACCAGGCCGTAGTGCTGAATATCTACGACGCAGAAATCGCGACTACCAGAGTAGTATCGGCAATGGACGTGTCCCACGCCCTGGCCAATGATTTGTCTTTCGGTACCGGGTTGCTGCCGCCGGGTACTATATGGTGGCGTAATACCCGGGGCGGGCCGGTGTGCGCGATCTACGAGGAACCGAAGATTTGGAAGGTCGCTCTGGAAGTCAGTGTCAGGAAGCCCCCCAATCGCTTTATCCTGCCTATGCCTGGTCTTATTTTCCTGTGCTCCCCAGGCAAACCACCGTGGGTCTATGCAGTGAAAAAGAAACCGACAAAAGAAACGGACGACGTGTATAATGCCCCCCTCTGCAATCTGTACGCGGACGGGCGGTCCTGTCCCGGCAATCACCAGTACCCCCTGAGAGTCGCGGATATGGTGCACTCTTTCTTTACTTCCTTCTTCACCGCAACCGCCAGCCTGAACAAAAGGTCGGTGAAGTACCCGGAGAATGTCGTCGGTCTCTGGAAATTCCTGAATAACAAGAAGCGGTTCCCAGCTGCAGACCTGGTCCGGATCGGAATGATAAAAGACCTCATGGATATGGAGATGTGACAGATGGAAATGGTCGGTTACCTAGTAAATCATCCTGACGGTCTCTCCGGGAAAAGAGGCCTCTACTATAACTATATACTGGCATCCAACGGCCTTTTCATCGAGGCCGAGAGCCCCGTGATCGCCGCCCGGGTGCCGGTTAAAGAGTGTAAAGTCAGAGGCCTGGCGCCCATGGAGACGAAGGTCACTCTGACGTACGGTAGTATTCCGCAGCGCTTCTTTGACCTGGCCCTCGATACATTCCTGGCAGAGCCCGATAAAGAACGCTACGTCGCGGTGACCGTCGCCGCCGGCTACCATTTCTATGTACCGGTGCAGGATGCCGGCGGTGCTAAGGTCGTTTACGAGGTCGGCGATGCTGTAGTGCTCGATATCCACTCTCATGGCCCCATGTGGGCAGGGTTCAGCACAACAGACAATGAGGACGAGACCGGCCTGAAATTGTACGGGGTGGTCGGCAGATTAAACGCTACCCCAGTGGTCAAGCTGAGAGTTGGAGTATATGGATATTTCAAACCTTTAGCCTGGAAAGACGTCTTTGACGGCTCCCTGGCCGGGGCGGTGGAATACGAAAGTGAGGAGGTGATGACCGAAGATGGCTTACACTGTATCCCCAGACCACATGATGCAGGATTTCAACATCCTGGTCGTAGGATGTGGTGGGACCGGTGGTTTCGTAGCGGAGGGCTTGTGCCGCCTGCTTAGCGATTCCGGTATCCCCCTCATCCTCGTCGACCACGACAGGGTTGAGCCGCATAACCTGGTGCGCCAGAACTTTTACGAGGGCGACGTGGGCAAGTTCAAATCTCAGGCCCTGGCCGAACGGCTGTCGCGAAGATTTGGCCGTCCTATCGGGTTCAGCGTCTACCCTTATATGCATGACCTTATCGGTGAATCTTTGGGCGGTGGCTTAGTACGCCCCGCCTCCCAGGGAATAATTATCGGCTGTGTAGATAACGTCGAGGCCAGGAGAGCTATCGGTGAAGCTCTGCGCTTCGGCTCCTGGTGGCTGGATGCCGGCAACGGGCTCTCCTCAGGGCAGGTACTACTTGGCAATACCAAGAATATAGAGTTGCTTGGCAGCCCGTTTCAAGAAATGTATGGGGAGGTAGACCGGTTGCCTATGCCGACGTGGCAGCTCCCCAGCTTGCTGGCGCCGCCGGCCGCGAGGGAGATGGATACCCGGAGCTGCGCCGAGGCGGTCGCAGCTGATGAGCAGGGTCCGGTAATCAACCAGGCTATGGCAATGCTGGTACTCGAATTCATTTACCGGTTCCTGAATCATCAGCTCACCTGGATGGGGGCATATATCGATTTAAGGGCGGGCACACTGCAGACGGTGCCCGCTGAACCCGAGACAGTAGCAAGGATGTGCGGGGTGAAGGTCGACACCCTAATCTTGAAAGGTTGCTCTGTGGGCAACAGGTACAGACTATAAAAAGGAGGTACTTGACTGATGGCCAACATACCGGAAACCCAGGGTCCGGAAGAGGAAGAAAGTCAGAAACAGGAAGAGCAAAAACAGGAAGAAGAAGCGCCGGAAGCGGAAACCCCGCAACCAGAGGACACACAACCCCGGCAGCCGGCCGACGAAATGAAAGTGGTGATCGTCATGAAGGCCGACAGTCTTATGCTGGGAGTACAGTCCCCCGATTGCGACCCGGTGTATACGACCGCTAAGGGCGATTTGGAAGTGGCACTGCAGATGGTCCCCGGGCTTGTCGCTGAGGCAATCCAAAAGTGGGCAGCCAATCCGCGGTACCCGAAGGCTATCCTTCCCGAGCCGCCCCCGGTCTCGGCACCACAACGCACGCCGGCATCTACCAGGCCCGCTGCGCCGGCCCCCCAGCCAAGCTTCTTCTAGACCACTGGTCGATCCCTGGCGCACCCTAATAGGCGCCAGGCCAGCCGGGTGCTAGTCTACCGGCGCAAAAAGTACAGGCTAGGAAGGAGGTGATACAGTATGGATATCCAGGTTGCCAGATTCAGAGAAGTGCTGGGACTGCTGAAACCGGCCGTCCCACGGAAAACCACCCTTCCTGTCTTAATGAACGTCCTTCTCAAGGACGGCATGGCCATGGCCACCGACCTCGAGACCTTTGTGACAGTCCCGGTGCCCGAAGCTGATACCCCCTGCCTAATCCCTTATGCAGACGTGATCAAGATGCTCCAGTATACCCAAGGTGGGGAGTCTCTCCACATTGAAGCCGGGGATGGCAAAGTCTCCCTGAGCTGGTCAGAAGGCAAATCGACCTTCCCCTCAAAAGACGTGTCAGGGTTCCCGGAGATACCTGAGTTCGTTCCTGTCGCCGAGGCACCGTTCGATAGCGATGCGCTGATCCCCGCCATGGTTTCGGTTCTCCCCTACGTCGCCAGAAAGGACGACAGGCCAGTGCTGTCCGGGGTCACAATGGTGATGGGGGAGCCAATAGAGATCGCAGCTGGTGACGGCTTTCGTATGGCGTACCAGGTGTTACCCTTCTCGTTCCCACAGAACATCACCGTAATAGTGCCGGCCAGCTCTGTAAGCGCCCTCTGCCATCTCTGGGAGAAAACGCCGCGTACTCCACCCCTCTCCTCCGAGGTCGACTCCCTGATACCGGTGTTAATGGCCAAGAAGGAAACCACGGTCGCCTACGACGGGAAGACGGGGCTGAGGTTCTCTTTCGGGCAGTCAGCCACGGCCATCGTCAAGCTGATTGAGGGATCCCCGCCGGCTTGGCTGAAGCTAATCCCGAAAGAGGAGCCTGTTCTACAATCCCAGGTTATGGCCAGCCAACTTGACCTCGCCGTGCGCCGTTTACGGGGCATAGCTAAGGAAGGCGCCGACATCATCCGCATGGAGTTCAACGAGGACTCGGCCATAATCTCCGCCAGGGGTGGGGACCAGGAGGCGGAATCCACGATAAAGACCTTCGATACCAAGGGTTTCCCGGCCGAGGTCGGCATCAACGCCACCTATCTCCTAGACTACCTCAATGGCAAAGAGGGGATAGTGTCGATTACCACGACAGGGAAAGGTTCCCCGGTTGTCTTCCAGCACCAGAGAAACCCGAAGGTCATTATCATGCCCATGAACATAGCGGAGAAGGCGCCGGACGAAGCGGCCGAGGAGGCGCCGGACGAAGCGGCTGAGGGGGTGCCGGCAGAAGAGGCCGACCAGGCCCCCGCCGAACCGGCCGACCAGGCGCCGCCAGAACCGGCGCCAGAACCGGCGCCGGCGCCGAAACGTCCGCGAGCTAATAAAAAGAAGCGCTGATAAAAGGCTTAGCGCGTCTCCGGAGGCGCGGGGGGATTATTCCTCTCCGCGCTTCCGGGGGAGGAGGTGGACAAGCTTTGGACAAAGCTACCAGAGAAATGAATAAGGGTATCAATGAAATTGTCGGCGTCTTTGCCGACCCGATTATCGTGATGCCCGGGGGCTGGGGAGATACTTTGCCTGACTGGCTCAAGGATGCCATCACCCTGGAGCGCCTCATTGAAAACATGGAGGGCTACAGGAGAGGCGCCATGACCGGCACGGATGCGGAAGCTTGTGCTTATCTTTATACCGCTTCGTTTGAGGCGCCGCCGAGCCATGATTGGGCGCAGGTCTACCTTTATGTTGCAGGCAAGGTTATAGAGAGGCACAAGAAGGGGGGGACTATGCCCGAGGATATCCGGGTTACTGAGCTGACCAGGAACCAGGCAGATGACCTGGCTCACCTGAAGGCCTGGATCTATGACAGGAGAGCAAAGGTTAGAAAGAGATATGACCGAGAAAGCGAAAGGGAAGCTCCAAAAGAAAAGTCCCCAGCTG
>DAOUVG010000032.1 GCA_030667735.1 Dehalococcoidales bacterium | reverse complement strand
CAGGCCTGTGATATTATCTTCGACGCAGTAGGCAAGAGAGCGTTTTCAGAATGCAGGAACTCGCTGAATCAAGTGGTGATTACTATCCAAGGGCCAGAAGCCTGGGGACATATTAGGTCTGACTCAATCTTATGTAGTCAGCTTCTGTTGCATCCCTATGTCCCGGGTAACGAACAGCAGGCTGCGTGAAGCTACACTCATCCGGGGAGACCAGAACTGAAGGTGCTTTGTCCGTTATTAGCACCCGCCGGTGATTATACCCGGCTAACGTCTCCCGGCGTACCCCGGTCTCCCGCTATCTTATCTATAGCGCCAGCTCTTTGAGATCAGGGCTTATTATCAACCGGGGTTCAGTCACTGCTTGAATGTCTTCCGTGGTGAGCCCGGCGACGATTTCCTTCAAGAGAAGCCCTTCGCTGACCACCTCAATTACAGCCAGATTTGTAACAATCAGATTCACGCATTTCCTGGCGGTGAGGGGATAAATGCATTCCCTGACTATCTTCGGCTCACCGGTCCTGGTCACATGTTCGGTTATTACTATGACCTTCCTGGCTCCCACCGCCAGGTCCATTGAGCCGCCGATATTACCCGTCTTTCCACGCCCCGATGCCGGGACATTCCAGCTCGCCAGGTCTCCCTTTTCGGACACCTGCATGGCACCCAGAACAGCGATGTCCATGTGCCCCCCTCTAATCATTGCGAATGACTCACCTATTGAGAAATAGCAGCAGCCCGGTAGCTCGGTCACCGGCTGGCAACTGGCATTAATCAGGTCCTGGTCAATCTGGTCCGCTTCGGCCAGGGGACCGGTGTTAAGCATTCCAATCTCGGACTGCAGGACAATGTCTCTTCCCTCTATCCAGTTGGATACAAGGGTCGGTATACCTATACCAAGGTTGACGTAGCTCCCGTCCTCAATCTCAGCGGCTACCCGGAGAGCCATCAACTCCCGGCTGATTCCGATGACTGAACCAGGAAGAGCAGGTGTTACCATTCTTTCATACCTCCTCAGTTTAAGACGCTATGTATTCATTTCCTCGGGAGAAACCTCGATTGTGACATCGATGTCAGGTCTATCTACCTTCACTACTCGTTGTACGAAGATACCTGGCGTATGTACCTGGTCCGGGTTTATTTCGCCAGGCCCCACCAAATTCTCCACCTCGGCTATGGTGATGTTTGCCGACATCGCCATCTCCGGATTATAGTTCCGGCTAGTCTCCCGATAAACCAGGTTACCGTAGGGGTCCCCCTTATAGGCATGAACAAAGGCAAAATCAGGACTGATGGCTAGTTCCAGCAGGTATTCCTTGCCGTTGAAGGCCCGGCATTCTTTACCTTCAGCAACCAGCGTTCCAACTCCGGTTGGTGTATAGAAGCCGGCGATGCCAGCCCCACCAGCCCGGAGTTTCTCTATGAATGTCCCCAGGGGATACACTTCACACTCCACTTCCCCGGCGCGTAGTTGTTGTTCGAATAGAGATACCCGACTTGCAGAGCGGAAAAACGGGTAGTTGCATATCACTTTCCTGACCTGGCGATTCTCAAGCAGCATATTAACTTCCCAGTTGCCGATACCCACCGACTGGACTATTATCGTGAGGTTTTTGGCTCCCTGGTTAGCCAGTGCTTCTGTCAGGCGGATAGGACTGCCTGCGGTAAAAAAACCTCCCAAAGCAATCGTGGCGTTGTCGAACACATCCGCTATTGCTTCATCCACGCTCGGGTAGGCCCTGTTCATTACCTGCCACCTCCGTCAGGATTATTGTATTACTTTACCGTCGCAGCTAATGTAACCTACATCACGTTCAGAAACACGCCGCATTTCGCCGGCCTTTAAAATATGTAGTGGATACCACCGCTTACTGCTCCAGACTCAACTATTGCTGCACCGCTATGCCTTTCTTACTCGCTGCTACCACACGCGTTCTCTGCTTCCCTCTATTTTCAGATTAGCATCTATCTGCGGAGCGAACCTCGGCCGAAATACTTATTCTCCTTACCCCAGGATACCTAAAACGGCGTAACCCTGGCGTAATCCATTGTGCCTAGTCATAGCTGAACCATCGGGGCAAAGAGAGCATGATTGTCAGAACGCTGGATTGACCACGGATACTCGTTTGAAGAGGTTCCGCGGCAAGATAAGGAGACTGATGCCCGGTCCTGAACCGGCGGGATATATTGGGGAAAGAGGATTGGGCTATACTGCCCGTCTACCCTGGAGAACACAGGCTCACAGACACTTCCAACTGGTCCGCAGCATCCTGCATGGAAAACAGACGGACCACGCCAATAAACCCTGGGTTTGATAGCGGGTCATGTGGCAACACGTCGGCGGAGCCTTATGCCGGCAACTCTACGCTTACCGTGCTTCCCGTACCTGGTTGAGACTGCACCGTGATTGTCCCTCCGACCAGACTGGCACGCTCCTCCATCCCGGCGAGGCCCAACCTTCCATCCTTGGCAAGGTCACCCATCCGTTGTGGCAGATTGAAACCCTTGCCATTATCGGTGACGGATATCCTGACCCTGTTCTCTTCGAACTCGACAGTTATCTCAACCTTAGTCGCTTCAGCATGGCGCCACACGTTTCTCAGTGCTTCCTGCGTAACTCGGAAAAGCACCAGCTCAACCTCTTCGTTAAGACGTCGTTCACTGCCAATTACGCTTACCCTGGTGGCTATCCCTGAGTAGCCGGAAACGTCGGTAGCCAGCCACTCCGCCGCTGCCACCAGTCCCAGGCGGTCCAGCGTCGCCGGCCGCAGGTCCTGACTAAGCCGACGCACCCCCTGCATGATACCGTTGGTGTCCTGACGTAGCTTCTCCAATCGCTGGCGACCGCTCTCTGGCAGACCGTCGTTACCGGAAGCGAGTTCGTCAAGCTGTCGGGAGAGTACCACCAAGGCCTGGATAGTTTCGTCATGCAGTTCCAGTGAGATACGCTTCCGCTCCTCTTCTTGAGCCCTGGTAACCTGCTGCAGGTAGAAGCGCAGGTTCTCATGCATCTGTCTCTCTTCAGTGACATCTCTGGCAATGTGCTGAATCACTGCCGGTTCGTTGTCACCGCTAACCAGGCTGGAACTCAATCTCAGAAACACTTCTGTTCCGTCCCCTCTAATTATGCGCTGGTCGTAGGGGCCATCGAGCGTCTCTCCTCGGAGTAACTTGTGCCGTATCTCTCTGGCAAGCTCCAGACCTTCCTCGGACAGGAAGGTCTTTACATCCATGTGGACCAGCATCTCCACATCATATCCGGTGAGCCTTACCGTTGCCTGGTTTACAGCAACTATTTTGCCTTCCATGTCCTGGACCCAGATGGCGTCGTGGGCGTTCTCGAACAGCGAACGGTACCTCTGTTCAGATACTTCCAGTTCGTGCCGGGTCTCTTCTAACTGGAAGCGGCGCTGGCGCTCCCGGCGGAGCGATTCAGAAGTAATGGCCAGTACATTGCCAAGAATGAACACGGCTCCCGTTTCCAGTGTGGCATCCATGGGACTGGGGGAAATAAATAGTGCCCGGGGCAGCATGCAGGCAAGGGCGACGACCGACGTTACAGCAGCCCCTCGCCATCCAAACAGGAAACCGGCCCAGACTATGGGCGCAAGGTAGAGGATTCTCTCGAAGGCATGGCGCGTCAGACCGAAGTCGGTCAGTGCATGCGTGATGACTCCCGGCTGCTCAAAGGTTTCCTTATAGTGAGGGAGAGATATCAGTATAAGCAGGGCAAGAATCAGCCACGACTGTGGCCGGCGAATGACACCAATGAGCCCGGCTACCGAAGAGTTAAGCATCACGTTCGTACCCACCACCTCCCCGAGGTCTCATCCTCAAGGGACATCGTCAAGCTTAATGAGACCCTGTTTCAGGGCGTGAACCACAGCCTCAGTACGTGAACCAACCTGTAGCTTATTAAAGATATTACCGAGATGGGTCTGAACGGTACGCAGACTGAGGTATAGCTCATTAGCTATCTCCTGGTTACTGAGGCCCCCGGTTGCCAGCATCAGTACCTGTTTTTCCCGCTCAGTGAGTTTTTCAGCGGGTTTCTCCTCAGGGGGTTTATCAGAGGAAGGGCGAAAACGCTGCAATACCTTGCGCGCAATTGTAGGATGAAGGACTGAGTCACCGGCGTTTACAGCCCGCACCGCATCAATTAACTCCTGGCCACGGATACTCTTCAGCAGGTAACCGGCAGCGCCTACTTCCAGTAGACGGAAGACAAACTGGTCATCATCATAGGCGGATAGTATCAGCACCGCGACTGTCGGGTAGAGGTTCTTTATCTCTATGGTGGCTTCAATGCCATCCATCTTGGGCATATTGATATCTATTATGGCCACGTCCGGCATGAAAGCCCCGGTAAGGCGGACGGCTTCCTCACCGTCACCAGCTTCAGCAACTACAGTCAGGTCCCGTTCCTGTTCCAGGAGTTTTCGAGTGCCCTCGCGCACTACGGCATGGTCATCCGCAATGAGGATCCTTATCTTGCCCAAAGGCTTTCCTCCTTGTTTCTACCAACTCTATCATACTCCAGGCCCGATACGGAGACAAGCACAATATCTGCCTAACTACCTGCGTATATCGGCCTATTCTTGGCCGCCACTCTCTAAGTATGTTGCGCAGAAAAAGACAGTTACCCTAGGTGATTCCGAGGACTGGGAGCGACAGCAAAATGGATAGTCTAACGGAAGTCGAGAACGCCGGCAGACTGCTAGAGTAATAGCGGAGGTAAGGAGAGAGGCGAACACGAATCCCTACGGTTCAGTTCCATTTCTGGTTCTTACCTCCAGTAAAAAAATCAAGCAAGCACAGGAAAGGAGGTGCATGTCATGCAGTGGGAATTCGTAGTAGCGCTGGTGCTGGCAATACCTGTGGTCCTGTTTCCTGTTGCCTTTGTATGGTACCTGAACATTGGAGGCATGGCTGCGATGTTCAAGGAAGCACGTAACAGGCGAGCTGCCCGTGAACAGACTGTAGAGAAAGTAGTCGCAGGACACAAAGCGGTCAAGTAGTGCTCCATGGCAACCCGCTCCCCGGCAAGGACTGACCGATAACGGAAGTCAGAAAAAGGAGGGATACTGAAATGGAATGGCAAGTAATAGTGGCACTGGTGGTAATGCTACCCGTAATTCTCTTACCGGCAGCCTTTGTCTGGTACCTGAACGTCGGTGGCATGGTTACGGCGCTCAAGGAAGCTCGCAAGAGGCAGCCCGCTCGTGAGCAGGCAAGAGAGAAAATAGTCGCGGAGCAGAAAGCGGTCAAGTAGTGCTCCAAGGCAACCCACTCTCCGACAAGGACTGGCTGTCAGCGGAACTCTGAAGAAGGAGGTATACCGGAATGGAATGGCAAGTGATAGTGGCACTTGTGGTAGTACTACCTGTAATTCTCTTCCCGGCAGCGTTTGTCTGGTACCTGAACGTCGGTGGGGCGTATGCCGCGGTTAAAGAAGCCAGGAAGCGACGGACTGCCGAGGAGAAGGAAGCTATCAAGACGGAGAAACTGGCAACACATCTCCTGGTGGAGGAGCAGTACCGCATCCAGAAGACAAAGAACTGGCAGTAATAGGCTGCCGTTAGTGCACTATGAGTGCTGCCGGGAATTAGTGCCACATATACTCAGAGTTGGCCTGATTCCGCCACCAGGAAGAACAGATACGGCAGCCTACCTACTCTGGTACTCGCAGAGTCACCGTAGTTTCCTTTCCAATCTCGGATTGCACAATCAGCGTTGCCCCTACAAGACGTGCCCTTTCCCTCATTCCCACTATACCCAGCTTGCCGGACGGAACCAGGTCACTGGCCCGCTGCGGCATCTCGAAGCCGTGGCCATTATCACTGATGATGAGTGTCAGCGCTTCATCACTGATATCCACCGTTATATCAATCCTTGAAGCCCCGGAATGCCTTCTTGCATTGCTCAGGGCTTCCTGCGCGACGCGGAAAATAACCAACTCCTTCTCCGGTGGCAGGCGGCGTGATTCCCCGGAAACGCTGATACTGGCTGTGATACCGGGCTGCTTCTCAAGGTCGGTGGCAAGCCATTCCAGTGCCGGTATCAGACCCAGGTCGTCCAGGATAGAGGGCCTGAGGTTCTGACTGAAGCGTCGGACTCCTTCCAGCACAGTGTCGGCCGTATCGCGTAGTTTCGTCAACTGCTCTGCCATCGGCTGTAACAGTTCTTCTTCATGACTGGTGACAAATGAGGCGATATCACGTGATAGCCCGGCCAGCACCTGGGCCGTATCATCATGAAGCTCCCGGGAGATGCGCAGGCGCTCATCTTCCTGTGCCCTGGTTATCTGCGTGATGTAGTACTCCATGCTCTTGCGTAGCTGTGTCTCTTCGGTGATGTCCATAGCTATCACCTGCACGACGGATGTCTGCTCTTCCCCCGGAAGACAACCTACGCTCAACCTGACAAATGCCTGTGTCCCACCCTTCCTAATCAGACAGAGCTCTTCGGTCTCTCCGACGGTTCTTCCGCTGACTCCTTCCGTGAAGATACCTCTAACTGTCTCTGCATCATCTTCCGAAAAGAACTTATAGATACTGGCATCTGCCAACTCGTCATGGTTATATTCGGTCAGCCGCTCACAACTCCCATTGGCTGTGATTATCCGACCATCAGTAGAGCAGATAAGAATAGCCTCACCAGCATTCTCAAAAAGGCCACGGTAGCGTTCCTCAGAGAGCTGTAGCAGTTGCCGCTGGTCCCTGACAGTCTGAAGAGAATCCAGGAGCGTCCGTCGAGCGTTTTCGAGTCGGTTCAGGGCCCTCTGCTGCCGGTCAATCAGCCAGCTCACAAGTAAGCCCATGAAGAAGAAAGCGAAAGTCTCCGCTATCGCTTCCGGTCTCTGTGCGGAAATGAACATAGCCCGTGGGAGAAGGCCCAGGCTGACTACGGCAGCGACTATCGCGCCACCTCGAAACCGGAAAACAAAAGCGGCATATGCCACCGGAATGATGGATAGGAGGCGATATGTCGAATAGCGGACAAGTGTGAACGGCGCTTGCGCCATGACGTCCCTGAGCACAGGGATTTGGTCAGCGTAATAAAGAGTGGTACCACAGGCCATGATAGCCAGTATGGCCCAGAAGTGAGGAACCTTTAGTAACTGCCTGAGCATATGCTGTGTCGGATGCCTTACCTGCTATTGTTTGCTACGTGATATTGTCCGGGGTAAGCCAGCCCCTCCCGAAAGCCTGTATTGTTGCCTCTGTCCTTGAACTGACGTTCATCTTACGGAAAATGTTGGCCAGGTGAGACTGGACCGTACGTCTGCTGAGATAGAGATGTTCGGCAATATTTTGATTGCTCATACCTGTGGCGGCCAGCCTGAGTATCTCCATTTCCCGCTCGCTGAGGTCGTTGGGTTGGGCCACTGGTTCTGGCTTCCGCTTCGATGTGGCAACCCGGCTGAAGACCTTACGGGCGATGGCAGGATGGAGTACGGCTTCGCCGTCATGGACGGCCCGGATAGCGTTTGCAAGTTCCTTCCCGCTGACGTTCTTCAGCAGGTAACCGGCTGCCCCCGCCTCAAGCAGGGTAAATATATACTGGTCGTCATCGTACGCGGTCAGGATGAGTATTGCCGTCGTAGGACACCGGGCTTTAATCTGTCGTGTCGCCTCGATGCCGTTAACCTTGGGCATGGCAATATCAATCAATGCCACATGCGGTTTAAGCCGGGTGACCAGTTCCACGGCTTCCTCTCCGTCACTGGCTTCTCCAACGACCTCCAGGTCGGGTTCCTGTTCAATCAGATTGCGAGTTCCTTCACGGAACAGCGCGTGGTCATCAGCAATAATAACCCTTATCTTGCTCATAGACCGACCTTCGTTTGCTTTCTATAATACCTCGCTTCAATTGTACACTGACTAACCGTACAGTTCAAAGTGGAGTACTGGTTCGGTACATCAGTGACACTCCAGTACAGCCAATGCCGGCAGCTACCGGAGAGTACCTGTGCAATAAGTTATGGTACTGGCCACATCCTTATGTGGCAATGCCTCATCCCCCTTACGCCTTTCTCCAGAGGAGAAAGGGGCAATATCTATATGTGTGGGAAGCAGGCTTTGCCTGCTTCCCACACAAGAACAAAACTTCCCCTCCGCAGGGATGAGACTAGGGGTAGGTCGATGGGCAGTAACTACGCCCCCTCACTCTGTTGTGCCACACTCCTGTCTGAACGAGAACAAGTGGGCGGGCTTAATTCACACAACCAATTACCCCGATACTGACCGGCAGCCCAGTAAGTGCACATATAGCCTAGTGACAGAATAGGCCAGGTGTGACCGTGACAATGAGTCTGCTGGCGGATGAAGTATCCTCTGCCCGGTGTTAACGTAGAGGCAAAGCATGGATATACAGGGGAGCTATCGCTCGAGAGAAGCAGAGCGGGCCCCACAGGGGCTTCTAAGAATGGATGAACAGCCGGTCAAAGGTCCGCCTCCCAACGATAGTCAGGCAAGGAAGAAGGCCTCATCGAGCAGAGAGACCATTTTGAAAGTGCTGTCCAGAGCTGCCGACGACCACAGGTTCCTGGCCCGTTTGGCGGAGAACCCGCACAGAGTGCTCCGGGAGTATGACCTGACGCCGGAAGAAAGGGCGGCCCTGGCCAGGGGCGATACTGAGAAGATAGAGGCATGGGTCGGTACACTGGATGAACGACTGAAGACATGGCTGAAGGTGCGCCTGACACAGGAACGGTGGTGACGATGGTTTCAGGCAATACCATGGAGCCCGGTGCTGTTTGGCCACGCGTGAGTGGTATTTCACAAGGCAAATATGCGAGCTATTGATAGGGACGGGCGAAGACACCCGGGTATTCCGACCAGTCCCCTTAATTATATAGCGCATTACATTATGGAAGGAGGAAACGGCGTGTGAAATTAGACCGCAGGGAATTCCTGAAATTATCGGGCGCGGGAGTTGGTGTCACGGCGCTCGGCCTCTACTCGAGAGGGACTGCTCTTGCTGCTCCCAGAGTGCAGCCACTCAAGAAAAAGGTCAAAGAGACAACTACCATCTGCTGTTACTGTGGCGTCGGTTGCGGGGCCATCGTGACGGCTTACGAGGATGGGATTGTCAAGGTAGATGGTGACCCTGACCATCCTATCAATGAAGGTGCCCTTTGCACCAAGGGCCAGGCTATGGCCCAGGTCCACCAGGTGGACGGCAAACCTAACACCTACCGGCTCGCAACACCCCTCTACAGGGCTCCCAATGCAGCCGACTGGGAAGAGAAGTCCTGGGACTGGATGATAAGCACCATTGCGGCCAGGGTCAAGGCTACCCGTGACGCAAACTGGAACAGTGCCGCTGGCAGGACTGACGCCATTGCCGGACTTGGTGGTGGAGAACTGGACAACGAGGAGTGCTATCTACTGTCCAAGATGAGCCGGGCACTTGGTATAGTGTACCTGGAACACTGTGCCCGCATATGACACTCTGCCACTGTCGCCGGTCTGGCGGAAAGCTTTGGCAGAGGGGCAATGACCAATCACTGGATTGACCTCAGAAATGCCGATTGCATAATGATAATCGGCTCCAATGCCGCTGAGAACCACCCCATATCCTTCAAATGGGTCACCAAAGCCATGGAAGGGGGAGCGAAGCTCATCAGTGTCGACCCTCGCTTCACCCGCACTTCCTCCAAGGCCGATATCTACGCACCCATCAGGTCGGGTACGGACATTGCCTTCATCGGAGGTATGATTAACTACATTCTCAATGATATGGAGAATAACCCCGGCAACTACAACATGGAGTACGTAACACAGTACACCAATGCTGCTTTAATCGTCAATCCCAACTTCAAATTCACTGACGGGTTATTTGGCGAGGTAGAGAACAGCAAGTACAACACTGCGTCCAAGGGCACCTGGAAATACGCTAATACTGCCACGCCCGCCGTTGACACGACACTGAAAGACCCCGACTGTGTGTTCCAGCTCAT